>CALWWT010000228.1 GCA_944385325.1 uncultured Clostridia bacterium
CAGCTTGTCGAAAAACGTTTTTGGGATTGGCAAATCGGCTGCTCAAGATTGGACAAACCCTTGTTTAGAGGACAGCAGGTCCAGGGGCGCAGCCCCTGGGCGCGCGTAAGCGCGCAATCCCATAAAAAACGCAGCCATTGCCGCGGCAAGCGGCAATGGCGGAAAAAGAGGACGAGACTTTATCGACAGCCTGCGTGGTATCATGTTTCGATGTGATACTACTTTTGTTTTGCAAAAAAAAGCTTTTGTGAGGGATTTAAATCAAAATAAATCACCCGTACGGTTTGACCATATGGGTGATCTTTATGTCCGTTGACTGGAAATTTTATTTCAGATCTTCAAAATCGCTGCGTTTGGTTTGCGCGTACATTGCGATGATCTCCCGTACAATCTCAAAGGTCTTTTCCATCGACTGTACCGGGATGTATTCAAACCGACCATGGTAGTTTGCGCCGCCGGTGCAGAGGTTGGGACAGGGCAGACCCATAAAGGACAGGGTTGCGCCATCGGTTCCACCTCGGATGGGCATGGTAACAGGCGTGACACCCAGCGATTCCATTGCTTTGCGGGCGTTTTCAATCAGGTGGAAATGCTGGCGGATCTGCTCGGACATATTGCGGTAGCTTTCGCGGATGTCCAGCTGAACGGTACCTTCACCATACTTGACATTGAGATAATCAGCTGCGGCGCGTGCCAGATTCTGTTTCTGCTCAAACTTTTCGGCGTCATGGTCGCGGATGATATAGGTCAGCAGAGCATGTTCCATATCACCTTCCATGCCACCCAGATGGAAGAATCCTTCATATCCGGTGGTATAAGCAGGTTTCTGCTGTTCCGGAAGCAGCGAATTGAATTCCATCGCAATCAGACAGGCATTGCGCATCTTGTCCTTTGCGGAACCGGGATGGATGCCCAGACCGGTAACATATACTTTCATGGAAGCTGCGTTGAAGTTTTCATATTCAATTTCGCCCAGTTCACCGCCGTCGAGGGTATACCCAAAATCGGCGCCGAATTTGGGAACATCAAAGAACGAAGGACCTCTGCCAACCTCTTCATCAGGTGTAAAGCCGACTTTAATTGTACCGTGCGGTACGTCAGGATTTTCTGCGAAAAATGCCGCCAGCTGCATGATCTCCGCGACGCCTGCCTTATCGTCAGCACCAAGCAGGGTGGTGCCGTCGGTAACGATCAGGTCCTGACCAATATAGTTATGAAGAGATTCATATTGCGAAGGAGACAGGACGATTCCTTTTTCTTCATTCAGCAGAATGTCGCCGCCTTCATAATGGACAATGCGTGCCTTGACGTCCTTGCCGCTGCAATCGGGTGAGGTGTCCATGTGGGCAATCAGACCGATAACAGGCGCATCGGGGCAGTTCCCGGGGATGGTGCCGTAGACATAGCAGTGCGCGTCTGCTTCTGCTTCAAAGCCCATGTCTTTAAGTTCCTGACAGAGCATTCTTGCAAGGTCATGCTGCTTTTCGGTACTGGGAACGCAGTCACGGTCTTCTGCCGACTGGGTGTCGACCGCAACATAGCGGAGAAAACGGTTTTCCAGCTTTTCCATATTAAATTCGCTCCTTTGTTTTTTCTATCAGTATACCACTGGCGTCTGTTTTTGACAAGGCGTGGACAGCGGCAAAAATACATAATCATGCTGTCATTTGAACCGGAATGGGTCGGCTTGCAGGTCAATTCCGGCCTTTTGTGCCTGCGGCTGCTGCAATGGTCTTGGGATGGTGTACAGCCGTCCATTTTTGCGAAAATGCAGTCCGGTCTGCTTGAAATGAAACGCCACGCCGGTTCGGCGGCACTGTTCGCGGATATCCATCACCCAGTCAAAATCGCAGACCCGCGCGCCGTCACCGCTTTCTCCGCCTGCAATAACCGAACGGATTTTTCCCGATTCCAGCCATGGTTCCAGCAATACCGGCGACAGCAGCGGTTCACAGGTGACAAAGCGGTCGGCAATCGGCAGCGATAAAAATACCGGCAGTCTTTCGGCAGCGGTTTCTCCGTTCTCACAGGTACATCCGATGGTGACGTTCGGATAACCGTCGCCCCAGTCCGGCGGCATACAGCCAGCAAAACGGATAATCCGTTTGGTGATTATGATAAACTGTACATCCTGCCGCTGACGAATCATCTTCCAGATATCATCTCTCCACGCATCCGCTTCCTCTACAAAAAAATCCGACGTCATAACTGCATATACCGTTTCTCCCGGCGGAATGCGGTAGCTTCCATCCCGCTTTTTTTGCAGCGGAAGGTCAAAAGAAGCGGTTTTGACCACCTCTGCCGGATTCTTACCGATTGATTCATCCCGGCGGTAAACATAACAGTGCGCACATCCGGCTGAAAATTTATGGCATCCGTGCCACGGGTTCCAGATAATCGACATAGGATGCCTCCTTTTTCAGTGGTGATATGGTACAGTTTTATATTATCGCATTTTGCCGGTTTGTCAAGTGACATGGTTACTGACGCAGACGTCCGACCATGTTATAATTAGGCATATCTTATGATAGAAAAGAGATGACCGGAAAGGAGCTTTATAATGAATACTATTTTGAAGGACAAGAAACAGGCTGCCCGTATCCTCGTTCCTATACTGATTGTGATAGTGGTAGCAGCTATTTATCTGATAAAAAATCCTCCGTTTAAAACAGAAGAAACCGAATCAACGCTGTTCATTTCTGAGATCAACATAGAAGAAATGACCGAGGCAGGTCTTCCGATTATGATTGATTTCGGAGCGGATTACTGCGTGCCCTGCAAGCAGATGGAACCAATACTCCATTCGGTAAGTGAGCAGATGCTGGGAAAGGCGTCCATCCATTATCTCGACGTTGAAAAATATCCCGAAACTGCTATGCAGTATCCGGTACAGGTCATTCCAACCCAGATATTTTTCCTGCCGGATGGCAGCCCATATATGCCGGATGAGGAACTCGGCATACCGTTTACCCTCTATTCTTCCAAAGAAACCGGTGAACACGTTTTGACCGTACATGAAGGGCTTTTGACAGAAGAACAGATGAAGCTGATTCTTCGAGATATGGGGGTAGAAGAATGATCGATGGATGGCTGAATGCACTGGGAACACTGATTGGAGAAAACAACTGGCTGGCACCGGTACTCGCACTGCTGGCAGGCGTGCTGACGTCATTTACGCCCTGTTCATTGTCGAGTATTCCGCTGGTGATCGGGTATGTCGGCGGCGGTGAAAATAAACCGGGTCAGGCTTTTAAAATGTCGCTGCTTTTTGCCGCAGGAAGTGCTGTTACTTTTACGCTGCTGGGGACTGCCGCGTCTTTAGCCGGACGATTGATCGGCGCATCGGGCGGATGGTGGTATGCACTGCTGGGTGTACTGATGGTGCTGATGGCGTTGCAGACCTGGGAACTGTTCAACTTTATTCCGTCTACCTATCTGGTATCGAGAAATAAACGACGCGGTTACCTTGGCGCACTGCTTGCCGGTATCCTGGGCGGTATCTTTTCGTCTCCCTGTGCAACACCGGTGCTGGTGGTACTGCTGGCGATTGTTGCCGGAAAGGGAAGTGTTATATGGGGCGTACTGCTGCTGTTCCTTTATTCAGTCGGACACGGCGCGCTGACGGTTTTTGCCGGAACGTCGGTTGGCGTGGTCAGAAGCATTGCGGCAGACAGCAGGTATGGTGTTTTCAGCAGCTGGCTCAAATGGATTATGGGCGGACTGATTCTTTTGATTGGCTTTTATATGTTTTATCTGGCGTTTTGATTGGATAAATAAAACCTGCATTCGGCGTAAAACCGGATGCAGGTTTTTTCGGTGGTGCGCCCGGCATGCGCAACGAAAAGCTCGCACGAGCCGGATATTATGACTTCCCGGCTCAATACGAGCAGATTCGTAAATTGCACTTATGCGGTTGAGCCGCCGTGTACCGAACGGTACGCACGGTGGTGTGAGAGGGCGGCTACTCAAATAATGGGTAGCCTCCTACTCGATCAGATATTCAAAACATTTTCAGATGCACAAAAGCAGTCCAACCGCCAGCAGAACCGCCAGAAAGATCAGGTTCCAGATGGTGAATACCTTCATAAACCGTCCTTTGCCGCCCGCTTCTGCCGCTGAGTAACAGCGGAAGGAGATAACGCTTGCCAGTGACGCGATCAGCGTTCCAAGTCCGCCGATATTGACACCATACAAAAGAGGGCGTACCGCGTCGGTAAAGCCGGACAGCAGGATAGCGGCTGGTACATTGCTGATGACCTGGCTGAGCAGGGCGCCGGTGATCAGTTCACGTCCGGTGACCAGCTTGCGGATGAGGTCGCTGACTGCCGGGATATGCTGCATATTCCCAATAAACAGGAAAAAGCAGACGAAGGTCAGCAGCAGTCCGTAGTCGGCATTTTTGAACAGCTTCCGGTCGACCAGAGCCACCACAGCTGCGACAATTACCAGCATGACCGGGAATTCGATCAGCCGCAGCACACACAGCAGGCAGACCGCAAATAAAACCAGATAAACCGCAAGTTTTTTACCATCCGGTTTGTCGGATTTTTGCGGCACGATATCCAGCGCCTTGTTTTTCAGTGTGCAGACGGCGATAAACAGCAGCACCATCGAAAGGACTGTCAGCGGCAGCATCCACAGGATAAACTGCCCGAATGAGACTGAAAAGGTTGAATACAGGTACAGATTCTGCGGATTGCCGACAGGTGTCAGCATACTGCCAAGATTTGCCGCAATCGTCTGCAAAACAATGACCGGAATCATCATCTCTTTCAGGTCAGCCATCGATAGAATCATTACCGCAAACGGTACAAAGGTAATCAGTGATACGTCGTTGGTAATCAGCATACTGGAAAAAAAGCACAGTCCGACCAGTAAAAGAGTCAGCAGTCGGGTGGATTTTGCCTTTCCCAACAGCGTGCTTCCCAGATAGTGAAACACACCGATACTCTGTAATCCGGCTACCACCAGCATCAGGCTGAACAGCAGCGCCAATACCCGAAAGTCGATATAACTGATGTACTCTGCCGACGGCGGGACAAAAAATGCCGATATTACCGCCAGCAGCGCCGAAGCGGAAAGCACCGCTTCTTTCTTGATAAAATTTGTCACACGTTTCATGTCAATTACTCCTGGATGAAGAATAGATTTACCAAAAACTCCCGGCGCTAAAATGCCCCAGGCAGTTGCCCGGGGCAAAATAAGGCTTAAAAGCGTCAGCTCGCCGTTTAATAGATCGAACCGGTTGTACGCGGGAAGGGGATAACGTCACGGATGTTTTCAACACCGGTCATATACATGACCAGACGTTCAAATCCGAGTCCGAATCCGCAATGCTTGGTCCCGCCGTAGCGGCGCAGGTTCAGATACCAGTCGTAATCGGATTCGTTCAGCCCGAAGTTCTTCATTGCAGCGGTCAGGTAGTCCAGACGCTCTTCACGCTGGGAACCGCCGACAATCTCACCGATACCCGGTACCAGCAGGTCAACTGCCGCAACCGTCTTGCCGTCGTCGTTCAGGCGCATGTAGAATGCTTTGATTTCCTTCGGATAGTCGGTGACGAAGACAGGTTTTTTGAAGACCTGTTCGGTCAGGTAACGTTCATGCTCGGTCTGTAAATCACAGCCCCAGAAGACGGGATACTTAAACTCGTCTTTGTGCTCTTCCAGCAGCTTGATTGCTTCGGTATAGGTGACATGGGCAAATTCTGCTTCCAGCAGTCCGCGCAGTCGTTCGATCAGCCCTTTGTCATAGAAGTTATTGCAGAACTGGAGTTCGTCCGGGCAATGTTCGAGTACATAGCCGATGACATACTTGATCATGTCATGGATACATTCCATATCATCCGCCAGGTCGGCAAACGCCATTTCCGGCTCGATCATCCAGAACTCAGCCGCATGACGGGTAGTGTAGGACTGTTCCGCACGGAAGGTCGGACCAAAGGTATAGACATTGCCGAATGCCATTGCCATAGCTTCCGCTTCCAGCTGGCCGGAAACGGTCAGGTTGGTCTGACGGCCGAAGAAATCCTGTGCGTAATCGACAGTGCCGTCCTCAGCCAAAGGAGGATTAGCCGGGTCAATCGTTGTGACACGGAACATCTCGCCGGCGCCTTCGCAGTCACTTGCGGTGATCAGCGGCGTGTGTACATAGCAGAAACCTCTCTCCTGGAAGAAGGAGTGGATCGCAAAAGCAATCGCCGAACGGATGCGGAAAACAGCCTGGAAGGTGTTGGTGCGGGGACGCAGATAGGAGATGGTGCGCAGATATTCCAGGGTATGGCGCTTTTTCTGGAGCGGGTACTCAGGAGAGGACGCGCCTTCCAGCGTGATTTCGTCTGCGTGGATTTCAAAGGGCTGTTTTGCGCCGGGCGTAACAACGACCTTGCCGTTTACAATAACCGATGCGCCGACGCCGTATTTGGTGATTTCCTTAAAATTGGCAAGTTTATCGGCGTCATATACGATCTGAACAGGGGTAAAGCAGCTGCCGTCTCCAATCGACAGAAAGCCGACCGCTTTGGAGTCGCGGCTGGTTTTGATCCATCCGGCAACAGTGATCGCCTGCCCATCCATTGCGGCATAAGTTTTATGCAGCTGTGCAATTTCAGTGCGTTTCATCAGTGTATCAAACCTTTCCTGTATCTTTAAGCTGAATTCTATTGTAGAGGACGTGACGAAAAATGTCAAGCAGATAGGGGATAAAATCACGCAGATATCGGTTTATTTTTCATTTCCAAACACTTTTTTCTGCATTTTTCTCCCTGTTTCGGTCGTTGCCAGCCCGCCCAGCGCGGTTTCCCGGAGTGCTGCCGGCAAAGCTCTTCCGACCCGGTTCATCGCGTCGACGGTATCGTCAAACGGGATCTTGCTTTCAATCCCGGCAAGTGCGAGGTCTGCCGACGACAGCGCGATCGAGACACCGCCGACATTCCGTTTGATGCAAGGGATCTCCACCAACCCGGCGACCGGGTCGCATACCAGCCCGAGCTGGTTTTTGATGGCAATAGCCGCGGCATTGAACGCAGCTTTCGGGCTGCCGCCCAGCATTTCCACAACAGCCGCAGCCGCCATTGCGGCGGCACTGCCGCATTCTGCCTGGCAGCCGCCCTGAGCGCCGGCGAGGGATGCGTGTTCATCGATCAGCATTCCAACCAGACCGGCGCAGGCGAGCGCTTCCAGCACCTTTTCCCGCGGGATGTTCCGCACCCTGGAAACTGCCAGCACGCACGCCGGTACAATGCCGCAGGAACCAGCGGTCGGACAGGCGACGATCCTGCCCATCGCGGCGTTTGTTTCGGATGCGGACAGCGCATAGGCGGCTGCAAGCGCCGGGATCTGTCCCAGCAGGGAACCGCCTTGCTGCCGGTATTTTTCATACAGATATCCGTCTCCGCCTGTCAGCCCGCTCACCGAAATCACCGGGGAAGTCAGCGCATTTTCGACCTCTGCCTCCATAACTTCCAGTATGGCGGAAAACCGTTCAAGGGAAGTCTCCCTTGGACTGCCGTTTTCCGCTTCGATGGCAAGAGAGAGTGCTCCGAGTGAAAGCGCGTCCTTTTCAGCACGGATAAGGCATTCTTTTGCAGTCATTTTGTTTTCTCCAATCAGCCGAGCAGCGCTTCCAGTTCAGAAAGGCTTTCGTCAAATACCTTCAGTGCGTTTTTGACGGTATCCGGCTGGGTCAGGTCAACGCCAGCGATCTTCAGTTCTTCGATCGGATAGTCGCTGCCGCCGGTGGTCAGGAAACGGAGATAATCGGATGCGTCGCCGGTTTCGATGATATGGTTGGCAATCGCGACAGCCGAGCAGAAGCCGGTTGCGTACTGATAAACATAGAAGGAGGAGTAGAAATGCGGAATCCGTGCCCATTCAACATCCTGAAGCGGGTTGACGGTCGCGCCGTCATAATAAAGGGCATTGAGGTCGTGATAGATACCATTCAGCACCTCAGCGGTCAGGGGAGTACCAGCCTGGTCGAGGTCATGTGCCTTGCGTTCAAACTCGGCAAACAGCGTCTGGCGATAAACGGTTGTGCGGAATCCTTCCAGGAAGTGGTTGAGGATATAGGCACGTTTCTTGGGGTCAGTTTCGGTAGCGAGCAGGTACTTGGTCAGCAGAACTTCGTTGACGGTGGAAGCGACCTCGGCAACGGTGATGAAGTAATCAGAGTTTGCAAAAGTCTGTGCTTCATTGGAAAGATAGGAATGCATCGCATGACCCAGCTCATGTGCCAGTGTGAAGGCGTCGTCCAGCGTATCGGTGTAGTTGAGCAGGACAAACGAGTGGACGCCGTAGACACCTGCCGAATAAGCACCGGAAGTCTTGCCCTTGTTTTCGTAAACGTCGATCCAGTGTTCATTGAACGCCTTATCCAGCAGTGCGGCATATTTTTCGCCCAGCGGTGCCAGAGCTTTTTTGACCAGCTCGCAGCCATCTTTATAGGGCATCGGATAATCCACATTATCCACCATCGGAACATACAGGTCGTACATGTTCAGTTCATCCAGACCCAGTACCTTTTTGCGCAGACCAAGGTACCGTTTCATCGTCGGCAGACTTTCGTGAATTGCTTCGGTCAGCGAATCATATACACTGACCGGGATATTGCCGGCAAACAGTGCGGCTTCACAAGCGGAACCAAATCCACGGATACGGGCAAACGCATTGTTCAGACGAACCTGACCGGTATAGTTGGCAGCAAGGGTATTGATCGCCGCTTTGAAAGCACCCATCATCTTTTCAAAGGAAT
>CALWWT010000229.1 GCA_944385325.1 uncultured Clostridia bacterium
ACAGGGAAGTACCGGTCGTTTTCGGACTGCCGAAAACCATCGACAACGATCTGCCGGGCTGCGATCACACACCCGGATATGGCAGTGCCGCACGCTATCTGTCGGTGACGATGCAGGAACTGATTCGCGATACCGCAATTTATGCGCTGCCGTCGGTGACGATTGTCGAGATCATGGGACGCAATGCCGGATGGCTGACACTGGCTGCCGGTCTGCCCAAGTTTATGGGCGGATGCAAACCGGATATTGTCGCGATTCCGGAAGTTCCGTTTGATGAAGACGATTTTCTGGACCGTATCCGGGAGCTGCAAAAGAAAGAACATACCGTCATTGTCGCGGTCAGTGAAGGTATCCGGGATAAAAACAGTGATTATGTCGGCTCGTCCAGCAAGAGCGGAGCGGTAGATGTATTCGGACATGCTTATCTGAGCGGCGTCGGAAAATATCTCGAGCATCTGGTCAAGCATAAAATCGGCTGCAAGGTACGTTCGATTGAACTCAATCTGATGCAGCGCTGCTCGGCACACCTCGCCTCTAAAACGGATTTGGACGAAAGTTTCTCGGTCGGCGCATATGGAACCGAACAGGCTCTGAATGGCGTCACCGGAAAGATGGCAGTTATCCGGCGCGGCGAAGAAAACGGAGAATACAAAGCGGTATATGACTGCGAAGAAATTGAAAAATGCGCCAATCAGGAACTGCTGGTACCGGAAAAATGGTTTGATCTGGAAGATGCGGGTGTACAGAAAGAAATCTGTGATTATATCCTGCCGCTGATCAAAGGTCAGGCAAAGCAGTTTACCGATCCTTACGGCAATTATGATTATATCGACTGGCTGCGGTATTCCTCCGCTGAAAGCGGCTCGGTGGCAGCACTGTAAAATCTGACCCGCAAAGGGAAAATATCCACATGCATAAAGCTTCCTGCCTCTTCCCATAATGAAGAGCGTGGGAAGTTTTTTTATTTTCCCCGGAAAGGATCTGCCTATGAAATACCGTTCAGATGGTCTGCAAAAGAGGGTGTCAAAATCCGCTCTCAAACGCAGAAAACACCGTCAAATCTTCTCAAATGCCTTTTTAAAACTGCTGCGGCGCACCTGCCGCCTGATGGCGGTGATAGCCGGTATCCCGGCAGCCGGACTGATCACCGCCGCCTTTTATCTGGGCAGCATTCTTCCGGATACTTATTATCTGGAAGACCCTTCCGCTTTTGCCCTGTCACAGTATCGGATTCTCGAACCGGTCAGCCAGGAGGAAAATACCGTCCAGACGCTGGTTTCCTCGGCTGACGCCGAGTCGGAAGCGGAAAAAATGCAGGGGAGCATCACCGGCAAGGATACCGGACAGGCAATCGAATACACCCTGATGTTGGGCGGGATCATCCCGGTAAAAACCGTCATGGCGGTCGAAAGCGAAGCACGATACGTTATCCCCAGCGGAAGCGTATTCGGGCTGAAAATGCTGACCGACGGCGCGGTCATCGCGTCTCTTTCACCAGTTGAAACCACATCCGGAACAGTTTGTCCCGCGGAACTTGCCGGATTGCAGTCCGGCGATATTATTTTGTCTGCCAACGGACAGAAAATCAATTCCTTTGATACACTGACCTCGGTCATATCCGCTGCCGGAGAAAGCGGACAGGCTGTTCAGATCGTCTATTCCCGTGAAGATATCCAAAAAGAAACGACCCTCACGCCGGTCCAGGCGACCGACGGCAGCTGGCTCGCCGGAATGTGGGTGCGGGATTCTTCCGCGGGTATCGGAACCATTACCTTTTACGAACCCTATACCGGATGTTTTGCCGCGCTGGGACATGGGGTATGCGACGCCGATACCGGCGTTTTGCTGCCGCTCCAATGGGGAGAAGTCTGCGGTGCTACCGTCATGGGAGTCTCAAGAGGCGTGACGGGCACGCCGGGTGAATTGCAGGGCGCCTTTCTGGACAGCGCGTTTACCCTGTCCGCTTTGCTGGGCAAAGACGGCGTGATCAGTTCCGGGACGGTTTTACAGAACCTCTCCTGCGGACTGATTGTGCAGGCAGACAATAATCTTGCACTTTCCGGTATCGGAAGCAGTGCCCGGCAGGCAATGGTCGAAGTCTGTCCGCGCCAGGAAGTGCATACCGGCGAAGCAAAAATCCTCTCCACCATCGGCGGCACCCAGCCGCAGCTGTTTGACGCACAGATTGAAAAGGTTTCCTTCTCGGATGACGGTACATCCCGGAATATGGTCATCCGGATCACCGACCCGGAACTGATCGCCGCTACCGGCGGTATCGTACAGGGGATGAGCGGCAGCCCAATTCTACAGGGCGGAAAACTGATCGGTGCGGTAACCCACGTTTTCGTCAGCGACCCGGAAAGAGGATATGGAATATTTGCCGAAACAATGCTGGATGCACTGGACGACACTGTAGAGCAAAAAAAGGCAGGATGAATATTGACAGCCTTCGGGCTGCCTTAGAGTGTCGAAAAAGTATTTTGGAGAATTTTTAAATCGCTAAAATTCATCCAAAGTTTACCATAAACAAAAACAAGTTCCAGTCTGTCGAGAAACGTTGTTTGGGATTGGTGAATCGACTGCTCAAGATTGAACAAACCCTTTTTAGAGAACAGCAGGTCCAGGGGCGCAGCCCCTGGGCGCGCCTTTGGCGCGCAATCTCTAAAA
>CALWWT010000230.1 GCA_944385325.1 uncultured Clostridia bacterium
AATTTTGCATTTGCAAGATAATCTATTCAATACTATATCATAACTAAAGTGAAAATTCAATCTTAAAGGGATCAATTTTTATGTTATACTTTTCTGTAATACTATTCCTGTGTGATGCTTCAAGTGAAATATTTTTAATGTAAATTGAAACTCTATCAGTGAAATTCGTGCTTCTACGCGTCGGCCGAACCACCGGGTAGTGTGTGCGCAACCTCTTTACATCGGAGCGTGGTCGAAGCCGTCGAGTGCTGAGTTCCAAAGGCGTGAACGAATCCCGGCAAACTGGGAGCACAGGCACTGTGCCGCGTTCGCTCAAGTTGTTTCTTTTACGGCCGAGCGGATCGCAGCAATCCGCAGGTTGCAAGCAGGAGCGACCATCGCGAACAAGTCCGTGGCGACACGCCACCGCACGACTGTCCACCGGACAGTCGGCGAGGGGCAGCGGTCGAAAAAGTGCTGCGCTCCAAAGGCGTGAACGAATCCCGGCAAACCGGGAGCGCAGGCACTGCGCAAAAACGCCCTGTCCTCATGACGAAAATCATGAAAACAGGGCGTTTCCCATAAGAAGGGAGAGAGAGAAAGATGGACTGCGGTCTTGATTCCGCACTCTGATATTATCACATAAGCCCTGCGAAAAAGCACACATTATGGGACAGCTTAGTCGACAATCAGAAAAATTTCAATATTATGCGCGGAGATCGAAACCCGGCATCAAGTCCATTGCGACACGCCACCCGGCGCGTTCGCTCAGGTTGTTTCTTTTACGACCGAGCGGATCGCAGCAATCCGCAGGTTGCAAGCAGGAGCGACCGCCGCGAACAAGTCAGCCCGGACACCGGGTCAGTCGGCAAGTCGAAAATTTTCAGTATCACGCAGGGTAAAAGATTCCCGAAGCGGCGGCGAAAGATAGATTTCCCCACTCATGCCAACCAGAATGACCTGATAATCCGACTCCTCCAGATGTTCAAGCGCCTTGTCCAGCCCCTGCATATACAAAATGCTTGACATCGCGTCACTCAAAAACCCGTCTTCACTCAAAACCGTGACCGCCAGCAGATCGGTTTCCACCGGATATCCGTCCGCCGGATTCAGCAGCCGGGACTCTCCATCCGCCGTACAGATCACCACGTCATCCGCCTGCAATACCGCATAATGACCGCCGTCACTATCCATCGGGCTGCGCAATCCAAGCGTAAACGCCTCGCCGCCTTCACCCTTGGTTCCGGTCATTGCCGCCGCGCCGTCCATTGTAATGACGCCGCCGTCAATATCCGCCTCCTGATAGGCTTCCAGCGCCGCCTGAACCGCCATTCCCGGCACGACCGCACCCATATCGACAAGGATACCGGGTCTGCCGATACCGGCGCTCAGCTGTTCGTCAGAAAGGCTGACCTCCTGCCAGCCGGTATAGGTCAGCGCCCAGCTGACCTGGTCGGCAGACGGCACGCCATCCGCCCAGACCGACGTGAGCGCGCCGACCGTCGGGTCGAATAATCCTTCCGTCTGTTCCGCAAGGTCAAACACACGGCGAATGACCTGATAATCCTCTTCTGCCAGCACCGACGGTTCAAGCCCGGCAGAAGCCGCGATCTGACCGGGAACCGAACCGGTCAGGGTGTTATCCCAGTGCGCCGAAAAATCATACAAAATATCATTGACCGATTCGATCGTTTCGGCAGCCTTTTCGCCATAAACCGACTGGCTGACAGCCGCACCTGAAACCTCCTGGCTGGAAGTATATTCAAGCGGCTCTTCGGGAAGACTAACGGAAACATCGCTGTCGCGAATCTCGCCGGGCGCGACAGCCTTGGTATAAAACAGAATGCCGGCGGCAATGAGTGCCGCTGCAAGGCAAAATATCCGCAAAGTTTTAATCATGGATAACCTCCAGTTTATTCTCCTACCATAAAGGATAGAATATTTTGCCGGATATGTCAAGACCTCCCGGCGCTGAAAGGATGGCGATTGGATGTACAGAATAAAATGGCTTTTTCTCTCGATATGCAGCCTGATGCCGGCACTGCTGATGACAGGATGCAGCCCGGAAGGATATAAGGACGGCAGCTACCGCGCGGAAGCGTCAGACTACGACCAGTACGGCTGGAAAGATTATGTCCGGCTGACGGTATCAGATGGAAAAGTGACGGAGATTGAATTTGACGCGCTGCACCAGCAGGACAGCAAAAAAAAGAGCGAAGACCTCGAATACCAGCAAAAGTACCGTGAAGCAGGACTCGGCACCGACCCTGCGGACTATTCCGCGAAGCTGGAAGACTCCTATCTTGAGTCGCAGAAAAGCAGCAGCGTCGATTCGATATCCGGCGCGACCATCTCGACCGGACGGTTCAAGCAGCTGACGAAAGCGCTGGAAAGCCGGATGGAAAAGGGCGAAACGGGCACAATTACCGTAACGCTTGAATAGCTTGACGGAAAGGATGGCAAAAGCTGTCGTCCTTTTTGTTGCGGGCATGAAAACAGCGGGAGGTTTCCCTCCCGCCGCGCGAAAAATTTTAGTCCTCGCTTCCTCTGAACAGCAGCGATATGCACCAAAGCCCGGCGATACCGACCAGCGTAAAGATAATCCGGGAAACGATTCCCGACATCCCGCCAAACAGTGCGCCGACCAGATCGTACTGGAACAAGCCGACGCTGCCCCAGTTCAGGCCTCCGACAATGAGCAGAATGAGCGCGATTCGATCAATCCAATTCATAAAAACCTGGCATTCCTTCCATAGAATTTTTTTGAAAACCTTCTAAGGGACAGCAAACGCTGCCGTTCCCAAAAAATTTTCAAATCCAGTATGCCCGCTTCTTTCCTTTTTTATTCGGTTGTGGTATAATCTATTTGATTATGTTGCTTTCGGCTGCCATGCCGGGCGACTGGACAGAAAGGAATGACCAACATCATGCAAACATGGCAAATCGTGTTGATTGCGATCGGCGCGGCAATCATCGTCATCACCGCGGCAGTATGCGGCGTTATGCTGTACACCTCGGCTCAGCGCAAAAAGGGAGTTCTTGCGCTGAACAGGGTCACCGGCAGACTGAACAGATTTGCGGGCATCCGCAGCTTCAAGGTACTCAGCAACGTCACCCTCCAGACGGGTAAAAAGGAATCGATCCAGGTTGACCGGATTCTGATCACATTCAATCATGTAATACTTTTTAAAGTTTGCAGCCAGTTTGACAATATCTACGGAGATGCGAAGGACCCGACCTGGGTATCCGTCCGCACCGACAAAAAGACCAACAATACCCTTGCCAGAACGGTATTTGACAATCCGTTCCGTCAGGCGCAGAAGGCAAACGACGCAGTCCGCCGCCTTTTGACCCAGCACAAGATGGGCAAGGTACAGACCGAGTTTTATGTTGTATTCGGCGACCCGAAAGCCAACCTGTCGATCGGCAAGGGAATGCCGGTGCTGAGTGACAAGGCATTCAGACAGCTGCTTACCCGCTCGAAGTATTCGGAAGACGGTCCGGTGGATGTAAACGAAGTCGCAAAGCTGCTGGGCGGCGAAGCGTAAGGATTCTTTATAAACCTGATTACGGTTCAAGAGGAAAACATACCCTTTTAGGGAATGTTTAGAGTGTCGAAAAACATTTTTGAGAATTTTGAAAATCGCTAAAACTCATCCAAAGTTTACCATAGGACGGAAAGCAGGTCCAGGGGCGCAGCCCCTGGGCGCGCCTACGGCGCGCAACCCCTAAAAAAACGTAGCCGTTGACGCGGCAAGCGGCAACGGCGGAAAAAGAGAACGAGCGATTGGACTTTATCGACAGACTGAGAGGAAAACATACCCTTTTAGGGAATGTTTTC
>CALWWT010000231.1 GCA_944385325.1 uncultured Clostridia bacterium
GATGGGTTTGGTCGGGTGACGCATATCAGAGTTACGTAGTAAATCCTTATATCTTCTTTGACGAGGAAATTAACAAACGTACCCTTTTAGGACTTCGCGGAAATCTGGGAATCAAACAGCATTTGAATACAATTGTAGATTATTCTCTCCTGTGGATATTAGGAATTGAGCACGAGTATCAAATGACTGGTGATGTAGATTTCATTCACAACATTTATCCGAAAATGGAAGACCTGATGGAACTTTGCATTTCTCAAACCGATGAAAACGGCTTGATTATCGGTCGGCCACAGGACTGGATTTTTATTGACTGGGCCGATATAGATAAAACCGGTGCAATATCAGCAGAACAGGTACTGTTAGTGAAAGCGTACGAGGTCATGTACCATCTCTGTACATTGATAGGAAAAGACGGCAGCCGATATCAGCAGCTGGGACAGACTTTGAAACAAAATCTCAACAAATTTTTCTGGTCGGATGAAAAAGGGGCATTTATTGACTCCTATCAATCAGGGAAACAACATGTTACACGACATGCCAACATTTTTGCAGTATGTTTCGACATCGCTACTCCCCAACAGCAAAAAAGTATTCTGAATCGTGTTCTCCTGAATTCACAAATTCCTGAAATTACCACTCCATATTTTAAATTTTTTGAATTGGATACCCTGTGCAAACTGGGATGCCTGGATGAGGTTTTGAAACGGATGAAGGCGTATTGGGGCGGAATGCTGGAACGCGGTGCGGTAACCTTCTGGGAAGAGTTCAATCCAAATCAAGGCACGCAAGAACAATACGCGATGTATGACGATCCTTTCGGCAAGAGCTTGTGTCATGCATGGGGAGCCAGTCCAATTTATCTCCTTGGAAAATACTTTTTAGGTGTCCGTCCCACCTCTCCGGGATATGCGACCTATGAAGTAAAGCCGGTTACCCGATTCTTTAAAGAGCTTCATTGCCAGGTTCCCGTAAAAGATGGTGTCGTGCAAATTACTTACCAAAATGAACAGCTAAAAATAGAATATCCACATATCAAAAATCAGAAAGGATGTTAAATCAATGAAAAGATTTCTCTGGAATGACGGATGGAAACTACAAAAGGGCGGCACCTTTTTTGACGCTTTTGGATTCAATGATTTGCAGTCTGTACCGGTTGAACTGCCCTATGATCCTGTAATCCATACGCCCAAAAATCCACAGAGTGTCAACGGTACCTCGACCGGTTATTATGATGGCGGCACCTATATTTATACCCGGCGCTTTACGTTGGATGATGCCTATTGGGGAATGCCGGTCATACTGGAATTTGAAGGTGTGATGGGCAACGCAATGGTGTATCTCAACGGCCAGTTTGCCGGCAAGTGCACCGGCGGATATACCGGATTCCGTGTGCTGCTCACGCCATTTCTGCGCTGGGACGGAGAAAACGAATTGAAAGTTGTCACCAAGACCGGTATGCAGCAGACCTCCCGCTGGTATACCGGCGCCGGCATCTACCGTGATGTATGGCTTGTCTGCTGTGACGCAGACGCAGTGATTTGTCCAGATGGAATCCGTGTCACAACCGAGTCGGTTGAAGATGGGTTGGCAATGCTTCAGATTGATACCAATGTCAAGTCTTATGCATCAGAAGGAATGCTGCGCCGGATGCTGGTACATACAGGCATTTATGCGCCGGACGGCAGCACGGTCACTGAGGATACGGTACCGCTCACCATCCTTCCGGGAGAACCTGTAACCGTCCGTCAGCGACTTTCGGTGGAGAATCCGGTATTATGGGACCTTGATGACCCACAGCTTTACCGGGTATCGGTCTGGCTGTCGGAAGGGGAACACCGTCTGGATACGGCTGAAACCACCTTCGGCATCCGCACGCTGTCCCTTGACCCGGTACATGGGCTGCGCCTGAATGGAAAGCAACTGAAACTGCGCGGCGGATGCATCCATCATGATTCCGGGCTGTTGGGTGCGGCAACATGGAAAGAATACGAACTGCGCCGGGTACGGCTGCTCAAAGAAGCTGGATTCAATGCACTGCGCAGCAGCCACAATCCAATTTCCCGTCCGCTGCTGGATGCCTGCGATCGTCTGGGAATGCTGGTAATGGATGAAGGTTTTGACTGCTGGAATACCGGCAAGATGGACCATGATTATTCACTTGTGTTTGCGGAAAACTGGGAAAACGACCTGCGTGCAATGGTGGAAAAAGACTATAACCACCCTTGTGTCTTTACCTACAGCATCGGCAACGAAATTCCCGATACCGGCGCCGAAGCCGGTTACCTCCAAACCCGTCAGATGGCGGCACTGCTGCACCAGCTGGACCCAACCCGTCCTGTATCCAGCTGTATCAACGCAATGTTCTCGGTAATGGATCGGATGGGCGGTATTATCGAGAATATTCTCGGCAAAGAAGCGATTGCACGCAATCAGGAGAGTGAAGTCAACAGCCTGATGCTGGCATTTGCCACCCGAATGGATGATATTGTCCGGCACCCGGTCGTGACCCAGGCAATCGAGGAAAGTTATACTGCGGTTGACCTGTGCGGTTATAACTATATGGACGCGCGCTACCGTGAAGACCACAAACGGTATCCTCACCGGGTAATCGTCGGTTCCGAGACAAATGCACTGCGGATTGCAGACAACTGGGCGCTGATTCTTGACTGTCCGCATGTCATCGGAGATTTCTGCTGGACGGCGATGGATTATATCGGTGAATCAGCACCTGGTGAGTTTGCGGCGACCTGTGGTGACCTTGATCTGATTGGCAACCGCAAGGCAAAGAGCTACTATCGTGAAACCGTCTGGGGACTGAGAGACGCACCGGCGATTTTGGTCGGACGGCCTGAAAAGTTTGGCAAACCGGAAAATCTCGGAAACTGGGGATGGACTGATGCGATTCCATCTTGGACACTGCATGGAAGCGAAGGCAAGATGGTACAGGTCAGTGTCTATGCTGATGCGGACGAAATCGAACTGCTGCTCAATGGGCAGCCGCTGGGCCGTAAACCGCTGGGACATCCACAGCGGTATATTGCGCAGTTTGATGTAGCCTACCAGCCGGGAGAGCTGACCGCGGTTGCTTATCGGAATGAAGAAGAATGTTCACGCGCCAGCCTCACAACTGCCGGACAGGCTGCAAAACTGATTCTCCGTCCCGAGCCGATGGATAAAGACGATCGAATTGCTTTTGTCTGGGTACAGATTGCGGACAAAGACGGCAATCTGGTTACCTGTCAGGACAGAGCGGTCACCCTTACAGTGGAAGATGGTCAATGTCTGGGATTTGGCAGCGCGGATACCGCCAGCAGTGAAAACTTCTATGATATGACCCGGACAAGTTTTGATGGGCAGCTACTCGCTATCATCCGCCGTAAAGACGGCCATCCGGTACAGCTGACAGTTACAGCGGATGGACTGGAAAACGCAACTATCAGTTTTTAAGTTTTACAACAATTGCAGTCCGTGGGATATCTGTCAAACCTTTTGACAAAGATATTGAGTGTTAATCAGTAAATCGACACAGTGAACAGCAGGAGCTTTCAGTCGTTAGTGACTGAAAGCCCCTGTTCTTTTATCAGTGTAGTTTTGATTGAAAATCTTGACTTTGGATATATGTGTATGTGAACCATTGTAAATATCAAAAGTAGAACCCCTCTCTCCCGCCCTTTCCCACCATTGGTCAAGTCAACACAATAAATGGAATGAGGTTGTCATCAAATAAAAAACGCAAACTGGTAAGTAGTTCAGCTAGTCATCAAAGGCATCCTATCTCCTCTTAACACCACAGTAACGTATGATAACCAACTCACACCTACAGGTTGTTAAAGTAGCCCACCAATAGGATCATAGGAACTTATAAGTAACAGGTTCACTAAGAGCAAAGAATGACCAAATAAGGGGTGACTAGGGTGCTTTCGACAAAAAGGAGTAAGGATCAGTACAAGTAGCGAGGGTTAACCCAAAACCACTTGAATACACTTTAAGTAAATATCCATGCTGATATAACAACTAATTCAATAAATGAAAGGGTTTGTCATCTACTTTTACAGATAACAAACCCTTTAGTTGGTTTAAAATATATATTTCAAAAAATCAACTTTTTATTGTTTATTTTGTAGACATCAGTCGATTATAACCATTTAAATAAAATACATCAGTAATAAAGTTTTACAGTTCCCAGAATACCGGTTGGCGAAAGAGGAGCTGGTACGCCCATAGCAGCAGGATCCAGTCCCATTGACGCGATCTTGCGTTCCAACGTTGTAGCCACTTCGATCACCAGTGTATTTTCGCCCGTCTTTACTGCACTAGTCAGATCAAAACAATAAGGCTGAGCGGTACGCATACCAACCCGGATATCGTTGACAAACACTTCTGCACTCTCACCCACATCCTCTATCGACAGGGTGCAAACTCCGGGATTTTGCAGTGTAAAGGTTGTCTGATAGCGATAATAACCAGAAAACTGTGGATGAAGAGTTTGCATACCATTTTGCAGATTAGGTGTTTCCTCATCATGGAAATGAGGATATTCCCTGGATTCACAGCGGGAAACGAGGAAGTTTTCCAGTGGCAGAGCCGTATTCTCTGCACAGTGAACAGCCTCTGTTTCCGGCCGGTCACTGCCAACCAACAAGACACACATTTCCAGCGGTGCCAGATCCAACGTCAGCTCCACTCCATCCACATCCTGACTTGCTTCCACATTCAGCAGACGGTTATCCCAAGGGTCATACCGTACCGGATATCCGCTCACCGGCAGTTTTACCTTTCCGGTAAATCTGCGTCCGTTGTCCTCGTTGAGCAGCAGCACCACCTCGCCGCCATTCTGATAGCGATACACAGTCAAATCCGGCCATGCTTCTTCCAACTGAACATCCCGGCCGATGGGTATGAGCACTTCTGCCAATTTGGAAAGCGGCGTCACCGTACAACCAGAAAGTCTGTGCAAAATAGCAGCCGCCTCTTCAGCAGAACGGTCACCGATTGTCTGCGGCAGCTGTTCGGTGAAAATAACCGGGAATCCAGCCTGGCTGGCTTTTGCGGCAAATTCGGCAGCCGGTGCGGTCATGCTGTCACACCCACAAACAACAAATGCACCAAAACTGATTCCGTTTACCTTAAATGTCTTCGAAGCTGGATCGAACTCGGTTCCGAACTGTTCTGGATATTCAAATACATCAGCGGGAAGCATGGTGAATCCAATCTGATGACGGGTCAGTTCACGGCAAACTGCAATATTGCTCTGATACCAGCCGCCCCACTGACTTTCTCCGTGGTAGAGCAGCGCCACCGGCGTGACCGGCTTACCGCCTTCAATCAGCGTACAGATCCGGTTGGTATAGGTCATCAATTCCCCAAAGGCGCGGTACTGCGGGTTTTCCCCATGCGCATAAAAATGAGGAGGGCAGTCGGGATCAGGGAACGCTTTGGGCGTAAACGCATGCGGAACAAAATAATTGACACCGCGTGCCAGAAAATGATCGACCAGATATTTCTCGAGACGCACACCTGTCTGCCAGCCATAGGCACCGAAGTTTTCACAGAGACAGCGGCCTTTCTGTTGCGGATAAACTGCCGCCATCGAAGCACCCATTCTGCCAAGAGTATATTGATAAAAGCTAGCTTCATCCACTGGATTGCTGCCGCTATGACGCGGAACGTTCTGGAACCCAGGCATGACCTGGCCGCCAATATTATCAATGCCTGCCATATGCTGCCCCGAAAGGCCACGGAAAAAGTGCCCCATACTCGGCCCGAGTCCGGCGTTCATATCGCAATCTTCCAGCATATGACCGATGTATTCAACTCCATGTTCACTGCACCAGTCCCCCAGCTGCTGCGAAAAACATTCGGCAACCAGCTTGCTGCAGACATTCATATAACCGGTACGGATGCGGGCTGTATCGCCGAGTTCTCCTTTTGCCCACAACAGCGGAAGCTGAATCTTCCAGTCCGCGCCGCACGCATCATCCATCCGTTCAGCCAGCATTCCCGACCAGGGTAGCGGCATACCCGGACGCCCGATCAGATCTCCAATGGTATATCCGGGCGTATTTCCGATAGGAGGCTCATCCGAGAAAAATCCGGCAATTGTCGTGCCAAATTTGTCAGCATACCGATCGTAATGAGGCTGATAAACCGCGTCAATCAGCAGACGGCAGGAAGCTTTATCCACAAAGTTGATATAATTGTTGCGTCCGTTTGCATCCCTGGTCAGATAGAGGACAAAAATTTTCCAGGTTCCTGCCGGAACATCCCAGATGATCCGGCCATCCTGAATCTGGTTGGACAAATCGACCGGGTTTGCAAGTTTCCCTTTTTCCAATACCTGATATGCAACAACCCCAAGGGTATGGTCATCTCCCCAGACCTTCTTATCCTTTGGCTGGGGAATCCATGGCGGAGCCGGTTTGGGATGGGACAGGCGTGCGACCGGAATTTCCATCTGTCTGCGCGGACCGGCCATTGTCAGGTCGTTATGATCGAGATACTGGTGGGTCAGTTCCATCGGCGCTTTTTCGACCGCGCCATTGGCATAGCCGGTTGGAAAATGGGAATCGTCCAAAATCCAGACCTTCATGCCCAGCTTTTCCGCTTCATCCAAAATGGTGTCCATATTCTCCCACCACAGTTTCCCCACAAAATCGGGATGCGGCCGGCTCTCCACACATACCGCCCCAATATTGGCATTGTGGATGACCTGCATATAATGGCGCAATGTATCGTTATCCTCGCCATGCTGCCAGAAAAAGGGAAGAATATGATTTTCCGGCTTTCCCTTCTGCAAAGCAGACAGCTTTTCATAAATTGTCATCGTCCACACACTCCTTGTTACAGGCAAAAATTGTTTTTATCCAGGGTAACTGATTCTGGTGCCATTTTTATCGACAGCACATGCTTTTTTGCCGCCAAACCATTCCAATATCTCCGGCTGTGCCGTTCCATCCAGAATGGATTTGCAGATCTCAATGCAGTCATCCAGTACATGAGGCGGCATTGCCAGGCAATCCGGGTTTTTAATATATCCGATATGTCCATTATAGTTGCGGTCAAATTTATCCCGAACGTCGGCCAGTTTGTTCAGTCCTGTCAGCGCCTCCTCAATCGGGCTGTCAAATATTCCCAGATTGATGTTGCAGGCATCCCCGGAAAAGAGAATGCGCGCCTTTTCATCCAACAGGCAGATTGAACCAGCAGTATGGCCGGGTGTTTCGATAACCGTCAGCTTTCTGCCACCCAAATCAAAAACATATCCTTCTCGAATTGGATGCAGGACCGGCATCTTTTTAATCGGACAGATGGCGTCGGGATCATAGTCATAGACTTCCCACGCGCCCTGTTTACCCAGCATTCGGTTATAGTTTTTGACGCCTTCCAAGTCGATCTTTTCCACCATTTCAAAATCAGCCGGATGCAGATAAATATTCGAAAAATGGCCGATTCCGCCGGCATGATCACCGTGTCCATGGGTCAGTACCACATCATACGGCAGAGATGTAAAACGACGTATCAGTCCAGGCAGGTCACAAAGCCCCACGCCGGTATCAATCAGCAGTGCCCGCTCGCTTCCAATGACCAGGAATTCTGCGGCAATCCCATATTCATTGATTGCATAGGTATCAGGCGCAATTTCACAAACAAAAGGCTGTGTAAAACGCATATCCATTCTCCTTCCGAAATACACATCTCACAGTTGTTTTGCCAGACGGCTGAAACATTCCAGAATAGCCTGTTCAGTGTCCGCCGTATCGTATACCATCGTAGCCAGCGTTCCAAAGCCGCCCAGCTTTTCCGTTTCACTGTCCGGCAGATAACCGGTATGACCATAAGCCATCTCGATAAAGATGACCTG
>CALWWT010000232.1 GCA_944385325.1 uncultured Clostridia bacterium
CCAGATGGAAAAGCTGATGCTGGATGCGGTGAGGATCTACCTTACCCAGCTTGCCCAGCATCAGGATCAGCAGATTATCTTTACCAATAAGGATAATACCGCCATCTTTAAAACCGGTATGATGCCCAACCCTGACCTGACACAGCGTCTGGCTGCTTCCTTGCAGCTAATTTTCTCCCGCATCATGGTCTCCACACCATCTGCTTGAACTCCCCTGTGTATCGTTTATTCGGTCTTCTTTTTGGCATAGAAAAACACCCCATTTCCTAATACAAGTATTATACCATACTTGTCTAACAAATGGGGTGCAGTTCAATCCTGGCTCTCCGCTTTTTGTCTCTGTAAACTACGCGTCTATCTGCTGTTCAGCAGCCGGCAGGTATTATGATGCAGGCTGCCGGCGGTAAGGGAGATATTGTCATATTGCAGTATCTCTGCCAGTATAGCGGCATTTTGCCATTCTTTGCCGCTTTCCACCTGATTGAGGAAAACTTTTGAAGCAAGTTTTTCCGTTTTCAGCAGGGTACCGGTCATTTCCGGCGTGAGGAGATCTTCTGGGCTGGCGCCGCATATCCGGCAGAAGATTTCCGGACGGTGAACCACATCCGCAATCCTTTTCCCAAAACCAGAAGCGCCTACGACGCAGATGATTTCGTCGCATCCCGACGGTATCACCGGTTCATGTGGTGCGTGTGCCTTGATGGGAAGCCTTTTTGAACCATCTGCTTCCACCAGCACCCATTGTGCCAGTTCTTTGAGCTGTATGCAGGGAATTGCAGGTGCGGTCAGTTTTCCACCTTCCGCAGTGGAAGCAGCTGTAATGACCCTGTGCTGTCCGAGAGCCTGCCGGATGAAAGAGGGGTCTTCACTGGTGATCAGCGGGCAGTGTTCAAATGGAAAAATATGGGTTGTAGTTGTCAGGATGACCGTCCCCGGCAGCTGTTCGGAAAGGGTCCGCAGCAAACTGGTTTTGCCGCCGCTGCCGATAACCGCGAGTATTCCACCGCTGATGCCGGTTAGTTGTGAAAAAGTCATTTTACCCCTCCTGTCAAGAATTGTAACAGCTGCTGCTCCTGTAATGATTATATCAGATCGGAAGCTAGCTGACAATCAGAATCTGCGTTGATACTGGTAAAAGGTTGTCGGATGCCTTGACTTTCCGGCAGCTTTTTGTCATAATAAAGTGTATAATAGATAGAGGGGTGATCTTGGATGAAAAAAACCGGTGTGGTGGTATTATCGGTGCTGCTGATCGGCGCACTGGGTTTTATAGCAGCTGACCCGGTTTCAGCACCGGCTGTTGAAAATAGCCGGGAGCTTTCGGTATCGGACAGTCCGGCTGCACAGCAGGATGCTGAAAGCCTGGACAGTATCCTGCCAGACGGGCTGGTTACCCGGGATGGTCAGACCTGTTATTATCTTGCTGGCGAAAAACAGACGGGTTTGCAGTATATCGAGGGGAAAGCTTACATCTTCGATGAAAGCGGCTGTATGCTCAAAAGCGGATGGTATACCGCGGAAGGCTGCTCGTTTTATCTGAATGACAGCGGAGCCGGAGTTGTCAAATGCTGGCGGCTGGGAACGGACGGCAAATACCGTTATCTGAAAGCCGATGGGACAATGGCAGTCAATGAATGGATCATCGATTATGACAATATTTATTATGTCGGTGAGGACGGGAAAAAACGCACCGGTACCCAGACCATTGACGGTATAGAGTATCATTTTGACGAAGACGGCATACTTCTCAGCGGCTTGATCGGGCTTCAGTATATCAGTGGAAAAGCTTATATTTTTGACAAAACTGGTCATATGCTCAAAAGCGGCTGGTATACAGCAGATGGCAGTTCTTTTTATCTGAACGATAATGGTGCTGGTGTTGTCAGCTGTTGGCGGCTTGGGGAAGACGGAAAATACCGCTACCTCAAGGCAGACGGCAGGATGGCGGCGAGCGAGTGGATTGTCGATTACGGTACAACCTACTATGTCGGAGAGGATGGCAGAAAATATACCGGTACCCGGACAGTCGACGGACAGACCTGTGTTTTTGATGCGGACGGCGGGTTGATCAGCAACACGATGATCGTCGGGCTGCGGTATATCGACGGCAAGGCGTATATTTTTGATGAAAACGGCTATATGCTGAAAAGCGGCTGGTATACTGCCGACGGTGATTATTTTTACCTCAACGATAACGGAGCTGGTGTGGTCAACTGCTGGCGGCTTGGGGAAGACGGAAAATATCGTTATCTGAAAGCGGATGGCACTATGGCGTCAAATGAGTGGGTGGTCTATTATGGGTCGGCATATTATTTGGCTGCCGATGGGAAAAAGGTTACCGGCTCGATGATGATCGATGGAAAGAATTTTATTTTTGACAAGGATGGGAAACTGGTCAGCGGTCCGATGGGGCTGCATTATATCTGCGGACGCGCGTTTATTTTTGATCAGAACGGCGAGATGCAGAAAAGCGGACGGTTTGTCGCAGATGGGTATACCTTTTATCTGGATGAAATGGGAGCGGGTGTTTTCAGCAGTTGATGGGATATAGAAAATACATATAAAATAGTCTGTTGCTTTTTGTGGTTAATTATGGTCAAAAGCTGCAACCTTTTTCCGGTGTAAATTGTGTTATGGTTAGAAAGGGACGGTCAGGTGGAATGCGCATGATCCTGACCAGGAAATTCACGAGCTTGTGTGTATGAAGAATGCAATTGCGGATATATGTCCCCTGAAGGAGTGTTTTCCATGACAAAAAACGGAAAGACGATTTTGTCTGTATTATTGATTGCATCCCTCAGCCTGGCGGCATTGCCCGGCGTTTTCCCTCAGCAAACGCCGCTGGCTGCTGAATCGGTTTCCCAGCCGGTCAATTCGATTGAGGGAAGTTATGATGCGCTGACCGATACGATTACCCTTACGGGAACTGGTGTGGTGACCTGGGAACGGTTTGTCGAACTGTTCGGTAAATATAATTCCATCCATACGGTTGTCGTGTCGGACGGGATCACAGGTGTGGAAGATCTGGGCAATTTCAAGATTGACCGGATGATTCTGGGCAAGGATGTCAGAAATTGTGAAGCCTATGTCCAGCAGGAGTATCGTGTCGATGAAAATAATCCTGCACTTATAACCTATGACGGCGCACTGTATACCAAATATTATGTAACGCTGCTGCGTGTTCCGGCAAAAAAAGAGAATCTCCGTTATCCGCAGCAGCTGACTACGATTGGTTCGGGTGCCTTCGCCAAAAACGAAGCGAGTATCATTGTGATTCCCTGGGGCGTTACGACGATTCTGGAATGCGGTATTACCGGTCGAACGCTGGTGAGGATACTTCCCGATACCGTTAAACGGTTTGACCTGCCAGACAGCCACCGTTTTCCGAGCGGCTTTATCCTTTGGGAAGGTGAGAACGATGTAATCGAGGCTGCGAATAAGGTGTATTCGCCGCAGGATGACCCGAAAGGAATTGACGATGCGCTGGCTTCCTATTGGGAAAATTACGATTATCGTCGGATTTCCGACGTCTGCAAAGGAATTACCGGTCAGAAGATCACCGGCTGGTATTCAATCAGTGGTTATACCTACTATTTCCTGCCGGACGGAAAAGCGGCGTCCGGCTGGAATTGGATTGACGGAAAATGGTACTATCTTAGCAGAACTGGTCGGATTACCACCGGGTTGGTACAGCTGGAAGATGGCTATTCGGATGGACTGGGCAAGAATCTTCTGTACTATTTCGGAGAAGACGGCGTACTGGTCACCAACCGGGCAGTTACCTGGAAAGGCAAAAACTATTATGTCAATGAAAAGGGCGTTGCAGTTGAAGAAGGTTCGGGCGGCATTTCCCAGCCGGTCTATGACGGACTGGTCACCCTGGATGGAAAGACTTATTATTATATCAACGGCATCCGGCAGACCGGCCTTCATTACATCAACGGCAAAGCCTATATCTTTGACGGCAATGGTGTGATGCAGAAATCCGGCTGGTATACTGCCGAAGATTCTTCTTTCTACCTGAACGATTACGGAGCAGGCGCGGTCAAGTGCTGGCGGCTCGGGAAGGACGGCAAATACCGTTACCTCAAGGCTGACGGCAGGATGGCGGTCAATGAATGGATTATCGACTATGGCAAGACTTACTATGTCGGTGCCGACGGCAGAAAATATACCGGAAGCTGTATTATTGACGGCAGGCATTATACCTTTGATTCCAACGGCGTACTGATCAGCGGCACCGCCGGACAGCATAAGCCGGGATTGCAGTATATTGACGGCAAGGCGTATATCTATGACGAAAATGGAAATATGCTCCGTTCCGGCTGGTATACTGCCGACGGTTCCTCCTTCTATCTGAATGATTATGGTGCAGGTGTCGTCAAGTGCTGGCGGCTGGGAACGGACGGCAAATACCGCTACCTCAAGGCTGACGGCAGAATGGCAGTGAATGAATGGGTGGTTGATTACGGCAAGACCTATTATGTCGGCGCAGACGGCAAAAAATATACCGGTACCCGGGTGATCGACGGCAGAAGCTATACCTTTGATTCCAATGGTGTGCTGGTAACCGGTTCCGGCAGCGGAAACAGCTCGGAAAACGTGGTCAAGTATGTCGGCGGCAAGGCGTATATCTATGACGAAAACGGGAATATGCTCCGCTCCGGCTGGTATCAGGCTGGCGGAAATTCCTATTACCTCAATGATTACGGTGCCGGTGTCGTCAAATGCTGGCGGCTGGGAACGGATGGTAAATACCGCTATCTCGGTGCGGATGGCAAGATGCAGACCAACTGCTGGATTAAGGACTATGGTCGGTGGTATTACGTCAAGGGCGACGGCAGCCGGTATGAATCCTGCTGGGTGAAGTTCGGGAATAAATGGTACTGGTTTGGCGGTTCGGGCAAGATGGCAGAAAGCCAGTGGCTGACGCTGAACGGAAAGAAATATTACTTTACCGATTCCGGTGCAATGGC
>CALWWT010000233.1 GCA_944385325.1 uncultured Clostridia bacterium
AAAATATAGTCAGCCACGGAAATCAATTTTGGGAGATCAGGTGGTTTACCGTCCACCTTTCCCGCCTGTTGCGGTGAGAAAGGCTACGTTTTGGGGAAGGT
Organism: uncultured Clostridia bacterium; assembly: GCA_944385325.1. Lineage (GTDB taxonomy): Bacteria > Bacillota > Clostridia > Oscillospirales > Ruminococcaceae > Faecivivens. Next base: position 102 of record CALWWT010000233.1, read on the forward strand.
TGCGCGCGGAGCGCACCCAGGGCAGGCTTCCAGTAGGAGCCTGCCCTGGACCTGCTCAACTTTTCAGGAAAGTTTCTGCTGTATTTTATAACCTACAAATTTTAGCTCATTTGAATTTTTCGACAAACTCAAATTATTTCAATTATTTCTAAAAATTGATTTCCGTGATAGTCAGCTGTTACCCTCTCCCAAAAATCCCAGGTCTTCCAGCCAGTCGCAGGCAAGCTCCGCCCATTTTGCGGTATGCGGGTTATTTTCTACCTCATACTTCCCGTCATACAGCCCGTTGCCGTGACTGCCGCTATGGAACAGATGCAGCGCAAACGGAATGCCAAAATTCGCAAGTGCTCCAGCAAAACCGGTTACCGTCCGCGGATCGTCAAACAGTGTTTCCATCAGGAAAAATGGCGGACAATCAGGACGCAGGTTACAGGTTGGGGACATTTTGGCTGCTTGCTGCTGTTTTTCCATACTATAGCCGAGGAAACTGCTGACACAGACCGATTCATCAAAGCTTCCGTACAGTTCAAGTGCCGCATCCGGTCTGGATGATACCCGTTCCACCGGGTCAGCCGATTGCGGATCGCCGTAATCAAAATGCGTCGCAACCTGACCGGTCAGCATTCCGCCGGCTGAAAAGCCGCCAAACGCAATATGGTCCGACAAAATGTTGTATTTTTCAGCATTAGCCCGCAGATACCGCACCGCGCGGCAGCCATCCCGACAGGAATCTTCCTGCGAATAGGGATCAACCCGGTAATCGATAATCGCGGTGTGGAAACCCCTGGCATAAAAATAATCGGCAACCGGCATTGCTTCATTATAGCTTTTAAAAATATGCGCGCCGCCGGCAGCAATGATCAAACTGCCGACCGGCTTTCCATCATGTGCCGGATAGACCGCAAGCCTTGGGGATTTCTGCCCTTTTTCCGGATCAAAATCAGGGCAGCTGCCTTCCCACAGATCAATAATTTCTATACCGCTGCGTGCTGCAAGCTGGTCAAACATCTTTTCCCAGCTTGCAAACCGTTCTTTTTTCAATGTCTGGAAAAACTGCATTGCCTTTTCATCTGCCATGATCAATCCATCCTTCCGGTCGAAAACATTTAAACTGCCAAATGTATGAAAAGCGGCGTCTCATCTGTGGTGAGAACGCCGCTTTTCATGAAAGAGAGACAAATATTCAGCTCACCGTCTGCTTATTCAGCAAGATATCCCGCTCTCGGAGTCACACCAAAAGCTTTTGCCAGAATCCAAAGCTGTTCATCGGTGATGGTCTGCAAAATGGGTTTATTCATAATCTTGATGTAGATCTCAGCAGCCTTTTCAACCGTCTCAATCAAACCAAATGCTTCATCGATCGTCTTGCCGGTGCCAAAAATGCCATGCATTCCCCATACACACAGACGGAATTCCTTCATCTTTTCAGCCGTTGCGATACCAATCTCGTCATTGCCGCACAGCATCCAGGGCAGTACGCCGACACCGTCCGGGAATACAACCAGACATTCGGTGCACATCTGCCAGAGGGTACGGGTAAATTCTTTCTCATCCAGTGAATGGACAAAGGTCATCGCAATGACGTTTGTGCAGTGGGTATGCAAAACGACACGGTGTTCCGGATCGACAGACAAACGGGAGATATGGCTGCGGAAATGCGCGGGCAGTTCAGAAGTCGGACGACCGCCATCCGCGTAACCCCACAGCAGCTCAACTTCGCTGCCATCTGCCGAAACACGCATAATGCCGAGGTTGTTTTCCGGGTCGTCATAGACATTCTTAAAATACTTGCCGGTGCCGGTCACGATAAAGTAACGTCCTGCAAGAGGCGCCGCGTCAAAATTAGTCGGGATTTTGCGGATAACCTTGTTTACATCCAGATAAGGGGTCAGTTCCTCTTCTTTCAGGATATAGGAAAGGTTGCCGCCGTTGCGTTCATCCCAGCCCAAGCGGTACATATTCTGGAGCAGTTTGCGTACTTCGGTCAAAAAGGGTGCAGTCATGATATCTTTCATGGTACAGATTCTTCCTTTCATATCTATATGAATAGCTGTTGTTTCAATCAGACACGTTTGGAGAGGACTTCTTCCTCGTACTTGACAACTTCCTCAAACCATTCCTCGCGAACCGGAACGCCTTCTTTCAGGCAGTAATAATCCCATACAGCGCCCAGAGGATAGGTTTTGAGTTCTTCCTGGCGCATCATCAGTTCGGAGAATCGGCTCTCATCCTGGAGTTTTTTCAGCTGTTCATACGGCTGGAGCAGCGCAAACAGCAGTGCTTTCTCAGCATTGCGGAAACCGGTGACCCATGCGCCGATACGGTTAATGGAAGCATCAAAATAGTCAAGGGCAATAAATACACGTTCAAGCGCACCACAGCGGACAATCTCCTTGAAGATTTCGCGGGTCTCGTCGTCATATGCGACAACATGGTCAGAGTCCCAGCGGACTGGGCGGGTGACATGCAGCGCCATCTTTTCGTCAAAGGTCAGAATCGAGGAAATCTTATCGCTGACAACCTCGGTCGGATGATAATGACCATTGTCCATCAGGGTGATGCAGTCATCACGGCTGGAAGCGTATTTCAAACACCATTCAGCAGAACCGACGGTATAGCTTTCAACACCGATACCGAATACCTTGGATTCAGCACAGGGATAAACCATTGTCTTATCAAACGGTTCGGACAGCATCTCATCAAACGACTGTTTATAACGCATACGCGGTCCCATCCGGTCAGCCGGAATATCCTTGTAGCCATCACCGGTCCAGATGTTCATGACACAGGGCTTGCCAAGTTCTTCCGCGAGGTACTGGGAGATACGGACACATCTCTTACCATGCTCGACCCAGAATTTTCTGGTTTCTTCGTTGGGCGAGGACAGGGTCAGCGGATCGCACATCGGATGTCCGAAGAAAGTCGGGTTAAAGTCACAGCCCAGTCCGCGCTGTTTGCAGAAATCCACCCATTTTTTGAAGTGTTTGGGTTCCAGCTGGTCGCGGTCAACCCAGCCGCCGTTCTCGTCATCGAAAATCGCGTAGCTGGCGTGCAGGTTCATTTTCGGCGTGCCGGGAATCAGCGACATGACCTTGTCGAGATCCTGCATCAGTTCTTCCGGAGTTCTCGCCTTTCCGGGATAATTTCCGGTGGTCTGAATGCCGCCGGAAAGTGCGCCTTCACCTTTCGAGTCAAAGCCGATGACGTCGTCACCCTGCCAGCAATGGAGCGAAATCGGCACATTTTTCAAGGTTTCGAGCACAGCGTCGGTATCGATACCGATTTCAGCATAGGTCTCTTTGGCGAGTTCATAGGCTTTGAGGATACTTGCTTCGTTCATATGTCCTATCCTTTCTGTCGGAAATTCTATACATTTACATTTTAATGGCATATTTTGCAATAAACGCCTGACCTTTTCCGTCCATTCCCACAAAAGGACGGAAAAGGCAGCGCTCTTTGCTTATCCAAAAGCCGGGAAACACAGGTTCATCCCACAATTCACCTGTCGTTTACTTCCCAATTGCTTTTAAATACTGGTCATAGTGGGCATCCCACTCTTCCGGGCTTTCAGGCAGATAACTCGCCACCGGAACCGAATCCCGAATGACTTTTCTTGCCTGCCAGAGGTCTTTGATTTCGCCCAGATGAATCAGCTGCACCGCAATATTGCCGGTGACGGTTGCCTCTGCCGGTCCTGCCAGCACCTCGACACCACAGGCTGCCGCCGTCATCCGGCAAAGCAGTCCGTCCTTAATGCCGCCGCCGAGAACATGGATCGCATGATACTTTCTGCCGGTCAGCCGCTGAAGGTTTTCAAAGGTATAACGGTATTTCATGGCAAGGCTCTGGTAGATGCAGCGCATGATTTCGCCGCGGGTCTGCGGAACCGGCTGACCGGTTTCACGGCAGTAGCGCACAACGTTTCCGGGAAGATTTCCGGGACTTTCAAAATAAGGGTGGTCAACGTCGATAAAGCTTACAAAAGGCTTGCTAGCCAGTGCTTCCTGTTCCAGCTGGTTGAAGGAGACATCCTGTCCTTCCCGCTTCCACTGGCGGCGGGATTCCTGAATCAGCCAAAGACCCATAATGTTTTTCAGAAAACGGATGGTTGAACCATACCCCACCTCATTGGTAAAATTGGCTTCTACGCTTTCCGCATTGATAACCGGCTGGTCGTTTTCCGTGCCAAACAGACTCCAGGTTCCGCAGCTGATATAGACAAAATCCTTTTCTGTCGCAGGTGCGCTGACGACCGCCGAAGCGGTGTCATGTGCTCCGACCGCAATGACCGGTACCGGCTGACAGCCGAGTTCTTCGCAGAGTTCCGGACGGATAGTTCCATAGCTTTCGCCGGTATCGATCAGTTCGGGCAGAATCCGACGCGGAATCCCAAGCCGGTCACACAGCTCCCAGTCCCAGTCACGGGTCATCGGATTATAAAGATTGGTAGTAGAAGCGTTGGTCCGCTCCCCTTTACAGACACCGGTCAGGAAATAAGCAAACAGATCCGGTATCTGAAGAATTGTTTCACACTTTTCAAGCAGTTCCGGCTCACGGGTCGCAAGGTAATAAAGCTGATAAATGGTATTAAAATGCATAAACTGGATACCGGTATGCCGATAGATTTCCTCTTTGGAAACCAGCTCGAAAACCTCTTCCGGTATCGTATTGGTCCGCTGGTCGCGGTAGTGGACAGGGTTGCACAACAGGTTGCCTTTTTTATCCAGCATCCCGAAGTCAACGCCCCAGGTATCAATTCCAATCGCGTCAAATCCGCCGCGGTTGACCGCAAGGGTGATCGCCGTCCGGATTTCGTGGTACAGACGCAGTACATCCCAGTACAGCACACCATTCACCGGAACCGGGTCATTGGAAAAACGGTGAATTTCCTCTGTCGTGATCTTTCCGTCCTGAAACACCGCCAGCATTGCGCGCCCGCTCGACGCGCCAAAGTCAAAAGCCAGTATCCGTTTCAAAGCTATTTCATCCTTTCGTCAGCCTGTTGTCCTGTCGTTCGGTCCATCGTCCGATTTACTGATATTATCTTACCACAAATTTTCATTTCTGTCTATATTTGCTCATAAACTTGACAAATAAGCAGATATGCAGCATAATATAATCATAAAAACGCATTGATGTGCAAAAAATAACCTGCCAACCCTCTAAAAACTGTTTGAAAGGATACGAATATGCTGACACTCCAACGACAGGAAGAAATCATGAATATCCTGAGGCAAAAAAAATCGGTCACCGTCAACGAACTATCTGAAACCCTGTTTGCTTCCGGCTCGACCATCCGGCGCGACCTTGCCGAACTGGAAAATGCCGGACTGATACGCCGCTCTCATGGTGGGGCGGTGCTGTTTGAGTCCAGCAGTGACGAAGCTTCAGCACGCGTCCGTGAACAGGAAAACCGCAGGCAGAAAAAAATCATCGGCGAACTTGCCGCCGGACTTCTGCATAACGCCAGTTCACTTTTCCTCGATTCCAGTTCCACAGCCGGTGCGATGATCCCCCACTTTTCCGGTTTTTCCGACCTGACAGTCATCACGAATGGTCTGCGAAACGCCCTTTTGATGGCGGAAAATCCTGATCTGCGGGTGATTATTGCCGGCGGAACGGTTCGCCCAAATTCCGGGTCACTGTACGGCGCGGACACACTGAACTATCTGTCCGGGCTGAATCCGGGATACTGCTTTATTTCCTGCGGCGGATTAAGCGGAAGCGGCATTACTGAAAGTACCTTTGAACAAGGCGCAATCAAGCGGCAGATGCTGCATGGCGCCGGGAAACGGGTCTTGCTCTGCGATTCCAGCAAGTTTGAAAAAAAATGCCTTTACCGCATCGGTGGTCTGGAAGAAGTGGACATTCTGGTCAGCGATCAGATGCCATCGCCGCAATTGTCCGCCTGTTTGGCACAGGCTGGTGTGCGGATCATCGTTCCGGATGGGAAAAAGCTGTCGGATGCATAATCTTAAGCTATCTGCGGATACTGTTTGGGGATGGAAAGGAGCAGTAACCGCGAAAAGAAAACGTGATGGACAGACCTGGCTCTCCCGTGAACTGCCAGTCACAGCCGCTGACCGTTTTGCCGATCTGGCACACGATGTCCAGACAGCATCTCCCGGTGTCAGTACACTGGTAAGAACGGAAACCGAACGGGAACGCATTTCCCGGCTGAGCAGATAAAAATATCAAAAGGGAAACTCCCATTTCTGGCAGTTCCCCTTTTTGATTACTTATGTCAGGTCTTTTTGAATCGTCAGCACCCGGTAGAAAGCATTTTCTTCTCCATCCTTACTAATCATTCCGAAATTGTCATACAATTCATACCCTTCCGTTTGCACTGTCCAGCTTGCAGTTCCTCCGGGAATCTTCATTGAATAATCCGAGAGTGAATTGGGGCTGATTTCTTCTTCAAGTCTGGCAAGTTCGATGATATCTGACAGATTGGACCAACCGCCGGAACATGCCAGAATAGGAAGAAGCATGTCTGTAGCGCCGAAAGTAATCTGACCTCCAAATCTCTCCATATGAACTGTAGCAGAAACAATTTTGCCATCTTCCAGCTGGCAGTCAAACTCAGACCGCAGCCTTCCGCCAAGATAGATCACAACAGTTCCGGGTGATTCAGGCAATGGTGCAAAATTTGCTTCCTCATCAAGATGATAAACATTACTGGATAATCCCAGATACCAAACATAATAGTTATAGTTTTCTGCAAATTCAGCTGTTGTAAGTTCTCCGCGGTTGGGCGGCAGCAGCTGCAAAAAACCGACAAATATCGTCAATCCCAGCATGGCAAGGTGAAAGCACAGAGTTCCAACCGCACGGAATCTGGTTTTACTTTCATCGACAGTATAATACCGGACGTAATCCCACGGCATGGCTTTGCGGTCCATGCAATCCCGCATACAGTCAAACTCACGCCACAAAATATAACCCGGAATTCCCCAGCCAAGTCCACGGGAAAACATTTCGAGTGTCCGAGCGCGTGCTTCTGCCCACGAAAGTTTTCCTTCAGGGCCTTCCACCCTGAGTCCCCAAAGCCATTTTCCCGGTGTGCAGCCGAAAAAGTGCAGCAGAACCGGCTCCACCAGCAGCATAACGCCATAGCCGACATAACTGCTCAATAACGTAATCCAAAACGAATCGGCAAGAATTCTGACTGGTACA
>CALWWT010000234.1 GCA_944385325.1 uncultured Clostridia bacterium
AGGTCCAGGGGCGCAGCCCCTGGGCGCGCTCCGCGCGCAACCTCACTAAAAAACGTAGCCATTGCCCATGCGAAGCATGGCAATGGCGGATGAAGAATATGCACGTTGGATTTTATCGACAGACTGATAAAATGTGCGCTTTTTAAAGGTTTTATAAAATTTTTCATTTTTCCGCCAGCTTTCCGGTGGATGTGTTATAATAGTATTGAGAAATTTTATAAAGGTGAAATCTATTGATGGCACCGCGGGTCTTGATACATATCCTCACCGACCCAGATATTTCAGAAAGGTGGATAAACTATGGATTCCAGCACATCCCAGGTCGTTCAGCTCCTGTCTGACTGGATCAGAGAATGCGGAAAAATTGTGTTTTTCGGCGGCGCTGGTGTTTCAACCGAAAGCGGCATTCCAGACTTCCGGAGCGCCGATGGGCTTTATCATCAAAAATACGACCAGCCGCCTGAGGTTATTCTCAGCCATACCTATTTCAAACAGAATCCAGCCGGGTTCTTCCGGTTTTACCGGGATAAAATGATCTATCCCGATGCCCGTCCGGGCGCGTCCCATCTCGCTTTGTCCGGACTGGAAGCTGCCGGGAAACTTACGGCGGTCATTACCCAGAATATTGACGGACTGCACCAGGCAGCCGGCAGCCGCAGGGTGTATGAGCTGCATGGCAGTGTCCTGAGGAACTACTGCACCCGGTGCGGAAAATCCTTTACCCTTGCTAACCTTTTTGAAAACACGGATTCTGAAGGAATTCCGAGATGTTCATGCGGCGGGATCATCAAGCCGGACGTTGTACTCTATGAGGAATCGCTCGATCAGAATACCCTTACCGGTGCAGTCCGGGCAATCCAGCAGGCGGACATGCTGATCGTCGGCGGCACCTCGCTGGCAGTCTATCCGGCAGCCGGTCTGATACAATACTACCGCGGACACAGACTGGTTCTCATCAACAAAACGCCTACACCGCAGGATGACGCAGCCGACCTGCTGATTCATCAGCCGCTGGGCAGAATATTGACGGAAGCCTGTCAGAAAGCCGGTACCCCGTCAGCGGGAAAGGACGGGTGCGCTGAATGAAGAAACTGCCTTTAAGCCGCCGGTACCTGACCATTGCCTTTTACGCATTTTTGGTGGTCATTACCTCGGCGCTGTGCATTCTGGCGGTGACCAACTATGCCTCCGTCATCAAAGTCATCAAAAACCTGCTTTCCATCCTGACTCCGTTTATCTGGGGCGGATGCCTGGCATATATCCTCAACCCTGTACTGAAAACCTGTGAACGGATACTGAACGCACCTTTTAAAGACCAGCTCAGCCGAAGGGCAAAACGCACCATCGGTATCCTGCTGACATATATTTTTGCGATTGCCTTGCTTGCAGTTTTGCTTCAGATTATTCTGCCGCAGATCATCGACAGTATCAAAAACCTGATCCCGCAGATCACCGCCTGGATCAACACTCTGCCTGTGATCCTCAACGATCTGGCGACGCGTTACCAGCTGGATATCAACCAGCTGACCCAAACTCAGACCATCACCACCATCCTTGGCAACATCCAAACCACCATTACCGATTTTATCAGTGACCTCGCTACTCTGATTCCTCAGTTGTTCCAGCTGACAACCTCTCTTGTCGGCAGCCTGCTCAATGTATTGATCGGGATTATCCTTTCGGTCTATCTGCTTGCCAGCAAGGAACTGTTTTATGCACACGCAAAAAAACTGGGTTATGCGCTCTTTCCCAAAAGGGTGATGGACAAGCTTCTTGAAATCACCCATACCAGCAACGACATCTTTACCGGATTTATTGTCGGAAAAATCGTCGATTCCACCATTATCGGTGTTCTCTGCTTTGTCGTGATGGCACTGTTCAACTGGCCGTATGCAATGCTGATCAGCGTCATTGTCGGTGTAACCAACGTCATTCCCTACTTTGGACCGTTTATCGGCGCGATTCCCTCAATTTTGCTGCTGCTGATCATCGACCCGCGGACTGCAGTCATGTTCGGTATCTTTATCCTGATTTTGCAGCAGCTGGACGGAAACGTCATCGGTCCGAAAATCCTGGGCGATTCGACCGGGCTTTCCGCATTCTGGGTCGTCTTTTCGATCACCCTTTTCAGCGCCATTATGGGACCGATCGGTATGCTGATCGGCGTGCCGACCTTTGCGGTCATCTATTCACTGATACGCGATTTTGCCGAGTGGCGGCTCAAAACCAAGGATATGGCAACCGCTACAGATGACTATGCTTCTCCCGAGCATATGATCATTCACAAAGACACTTCTCCGCCCCATCCGGACAGCCAGCATCCAACCAAAAATTCCACAGAGTAACACTAAAGACCGGCATGCTGGGCATACCGGTCTCAGGCTGTCGATAAAGTCAATCGCTCGTCTTCTTTTTCCGCCATTGCCGCTTGCCGCGGCAATGGCTGCGTTTTTTAGTGGGGTTGCGCGCCAAAGGCGCGCGCAGGGCACGGTTCGCTGCGCGAACCATCCGCCCTGCACCTGCTGTTCTCTAAAAATGGTTTGTCCAATCTTAAGCAGTCGGTTCGCCAATCTCAAAAATGTTTTTCGACAAACTCAGGCTTTCCCAGAAAGCCGTACAGTTTGCCAGCAAACTGTCTGGTTTGCAACGCGAACCGTCCGCCCCTGGACCTGCTGTTTTCTAAACAAGGGTTTGCCCAATCTTGAACAGTCAATTTTCCAATCCCAAAAACGTTTTTCGACAGACTGAGACCGGCATGATGGGCATGCCGGTCTTTTATCATATTCTCAGCCAATTACAGGGTTACACGCGCAGTCAGCAGTTCCTCCGAGCTGTGACCCACCATAATTTCAAAATCACCCGGTTCGAATACTCTCGCCTGATTGTTCCAGTAGGAAAGCATTTCCCGTGTAACCTTGAAAGATACCGTCTTCTTTTCATGTGCGCCGAGGTCAACCTGGACAAAGTCTTTCAATTCCTTGACCGGACGGACAACCGACGCCACAACGTCATGGATATACAGCTGAATCGTTTCACGTCCGGCTACATCCGAAACGTTCTCGACATCGACCGAAACCTTGAGCATCGTTCCGTCCTCCGCATCCACCGCCTTTTCGACCGACAGCCCGGAATAACGGTATTCCGAGTAGGAAAGCCCGTACCCGAACGGGAAGAGCGGTTCGTTGGGGCAGTCGAGATAGCAGGACACGAACCGGTGGGGTTTGCCGGCCAGCGGGCGGCCGGTATTCATATGGTTGTAGTAAACCGGAACCTGTCCGACTGTCTGCGGGAAGCTCATCGAAAGCCGTCCGGACGGATTGACGTCACCGCACAGGACATCCGCAATCGCAGGACCAGCTTCAATGCCCAAAAACCATGCCTGCACGACTGCGTCACAGAATGGCAGCACCGGACGGATTTCCATCGGACGACCGCTGAATATGACCGCAATCACCTTTTTGCCCATATCATGGAGCCGCTCCAGCATCTTCTCCTGATTATGCGACAGGCGCAGAACCGTCTTGCTTGCCGATTCGCCGGTATCTTCCGGATGCTCACCTACACCGGCAATGACTACGTCACAGTCAGCAAGTGCAGTCAGTTCCGCCGTCTGGTCTTCCACATCCATAATGCCGCGCTGCATCGCACCCATCCGCTGGGTCATGGCTGTTGCTGTAATATTTACGCCATGTTCCTTCAGACCGTTCAAAAGGGTCGCGCGTTCAGCGGAATCGGCAAACGCCCAGCCGCCCAGTACGTCCACGCTGTCGGCAAACGGTCCGGCAAGACCTACCTTTGCGTCCTTGGCAAGAGGCAAAAGTCCGCCTTCATTTTTCAGCAGGACGATGCTTCTGGCAGCGGCACGGCGGGCAAGCTCCAAATGCTCTTTGCACAGATGGACCTCTTTTTCCTTGTCAGGATCAGCACCTTTAAACGGGTTCTCAAACAGACCCAGCTTGTTTTTCAGCTGCAAAATCCGCAGGACTGCTTCATCGATCAGCCCAATATCAACCTTGCCTTCCTCGATCAGCTCACGGGCATAGTTGAGATAATGGGCAGACATCATCTCAATATCCGCGCCTGCTTCCAATGCATATCTTGCCGCTTCCTTGCCATCCGCGGCAATCCCGTGGGCAATCATCTCATGAATCGCGCTGAAGTCGGTGATTGCAACGCCGTCAAAGCCCCATTCTTCCCGCAGGATCTTGCGGAACATCTTCTTGTTGCCGCTGGCAGGAATACGGTCGATTGTATTGAACGAGGTCATAGCCATCGCAGCACCCGCATCAACAGCCGCCTTATATGCCGTCAGGTAAAATTCCCGCAGGGTGCCGTCCGAAATATCCACCGTATTATAATCACGGCCCGCTTCCGAAGCTCCGTATCCGCCAAAATGCTTAAAGCAGGAAGCAATCCGGTCCGGCGCTGCAATATCGTCACCCTGGTAACCTCTGACCGCTGCTTCGGTCATCCGGGCATTCAGGACAGGGTCCTCACCGGGCGATTCCATGACACGTCCCCAGCGTGGGTCACGCACCAGGTCTGCCATCGGCGAAAAGGTCAGATGTACACCGGTTACCGCACTTTCCCTTGCCGCCATTGCAGCAGCCTCTTCCATCAGCCCGGTATCAAAGCTGCATCCCATTGCAAGCGGGATCGGATAAATCGTTTTCAGGCCGTGGATAACGTCTGCCATAAACATCAGCGGGATATGATGCGGCTGTCTGGCCATATGCTCTTTCTGCATCTGGATCAGCTTCTCGGCACCGAAAGCGTTCAGCGTACTTCCAAGATAAGCGACATCTTCCGAACGAAGGTTCATCTGCTTCATCGGACCAGTCAGATCGACCGAATCCTCTGTCCCAAAGAAGTTGGGCGCCATCTGGGTCATTTCTCCCAGCTTTTCCTCAAGAGACATTGAGGCAAGCAGTTCGCGAATCTGTTTGTCAGTCATAATACGTCCTCCTGTTGATCTTTGTTGGAAAAGAAAAACAGCCAGACCGGGTCACTGCCTCGACCCGACTGTAGCCCTATTATTTCAGCGCGTCGTTATATACCGCCCGTTCGCCGCCGACAAAACGTGCCCGGCTGCGGGCAAGGATCAGGATCGCTTCCCCGATATGGTCGATGCCGACCCGAACCGGCACAGCGACCGGTTTCATATGCATCCCGATCAGCGTTCCGCCAATGTCCATGCCAGCCACTGCACCAACCTCTTCGACCAGTACGGGAAAATGCATGTTCTGATAGGTCACCGTCCCAAAAGAACCGCCTGCATGCATCTGCGGAACCGCGTTTACTTCGTCCAGCCGCCAATAGTCCGCCGCTTCCCGCTCGACCACCAGCGAACGGTTGAGGTGTTCACAGCACTGTGCGGCAAGGTAAAGCCCCTTTTCACCCAGCACCTCCATCACGCCGTCATACACTGCCTGTGCGGCTTCCAGACTGCCGACTGAACCAATCTGCTGCCCGATGATTTCGCTGGAACTGCATCCAATTACAACAAAATCGCCTTTCCGCCACACCGTCTGTTCAAGCAGCCGGCGCAGCGCCTCAGACACCTGGCGGCGAATCTCCTCAATATGCAGCCCTGTATTTTCTCCCATAACTGACGCTTCCTTTCCACCCCGGCAGCAATCTGCCGGTACTACCAACAGTATACCGTATTTTGCCCAAAAAGTCCAGCAAAATTATCCGCATATTCCGTCTGCTATTCACAAAAAAATCCGGAAAGCCACTCCACAGCCGCTTTCCGGTAGACCCGTAAAGCACTCGGGACCGGATAGGATTCCTGGAGATCTGCAAGGGTCACCGGCTGCCATCCATCCGGGAAGCTACATCCCTTTTTACAGATTGCAAGCACACCTGTCATCTGCCATTCGATATGGGTAAACAGATGCCTGGATTCAGACAGAGAAACCAGGCGGGTCGTCTCTATTCCCATGCTTTCAAGCAGCCGGGCTGTTTGCTGCACCGTCAGTTTTCCATCTACCGATGGAAATTCCCACAATCCGGCAAGCAGCCCATTTGCTGCCCGCTGCCGCAGCAGCAGGTGGTCTTCACAGATTATGACCAGCACGGTTTTTTCTTCCACTCTGCGCGCCTTTTTTGCAGATTTGACCGGGAACAGCTCTGCCTGGTCACGCATACAGGCAAGACAGTATTCCCGTACCGGGCAGTTTGTACAATCCGGCTGCGACGGCGTACAGACTCCGGAACCCAAATCCATCATCGCCTGATTAAAGTCTCCGGGATACAATGACGATGGGAAAAAGGACATTGCAGTATATAAAATATCGTGAAACGCCTTTTTGACCTGCGGACGGGTGATGTCGCCTTCCGCTGCCAGCAGCCGGGAGGTGACCCGCAGAAGGTTTCCGTCCACCGCAGGTTCCCGTATCCCAAACGCAATAGAACCGATGGCACCGGCTGTATATTCCCCAATGCCGCAGACTGAGCGGAGATCACGAATATTTCCGGGAAGCTGTCCGCCAAACTGCTCCATGACCTGCCGGGCACCTTTTTTTAAGTTCCGTACCCGGCTGTAATACCCCAGCCCTTCCCAGAGTTTTACAAGCTGCATATCATCCGCTTCCGAAAGCGCCGCAATGTCCGGCACCGCTTCCAGAAACCGGTGATAATAGGGGATCACCGCTTCTACTCTGGTCTGCTGAAGCATGATTTCCGACAACCAGACATGATATGGCGTACTGTCGGTTCTCCACGGCAGCTGACGTCCTTCTTTCTGATACCATTCATCCAGCGCGGACGCCATTGCCGTCAGCCGTCCAATCATTTCCTCCTGTTCCAATGGACTGAGCAGTACATCGACCGCTGTCAAGGTCTTATCACTCATGCCTGCACCGCACAGTATGAGAATCCCAGCCGAAGTGCACGTTCATTTGCTTCCTGCAAAAATGCTTTTGAAGCCGGAACACATTCTTTCATCGACTGAACCAGTGTTTCCAGACCGGTAAACGCCGTCTGACGCAGTACCTGTCCAAGCATCACGATATTCCCCAGACCTTTCAGCCCGTTTTCCTCTGCCAGACCGGTTGACGGAATATAAAAAGCGTCAATATCGGTACGGTCAGTCTTTTTATCCACCAGCGAAGAATCGACAAAAACACGTCCGCCCGGTTTTACCGCATCAGTAAACCGTTCAAACGATGGCGTATTCAATACGACCAGCGTCTCCGGACGGGTGATCAGCGGACAGCTGATCTCCTTATCGTCAATGCATACCGCACAGTTGGCGGTACCGCCGCGCATTTCCGGTCCATAGCTGGGCAGCCAGGAGACAAACCGTTCTTCAAGCATGGCGGTTTTTGCCGCGACCTTGCCCATAAACAGCACGCCCTGTCCGCCAAATCCCGCAACCAGCATATTCAGTATCATACATTCTCTCCTTCCGGTTTCCGATGCACATCCCTGTCGGCAAAGTTTCCGAGCGGATAGTAAGGGATCATCTTCTCTTCCACCCATCCCAGCGCTTCAACCGGCGTCATGCCCCAGTTGGTCGGACAGGTGGACAGCACTTCGACAATCGAAAATCCCCTGCCTTCCAGCTGGCAGGTAAACGCCTTTTTGATCGCTGCCTTTGCCTGACGGATATGGGCAACCGTATTGACCGCCGTTCGTTCGGCAAATGCGACGCCGTCCACATTTTGCAGCAGCTCGCAGACTTTTACCGGGAATCCCGAATAACCCGTATCCCGTCCATAAGGCGTCGTCTGGGTGACCTGTCCGGGAAGGGTCGTCGGCGCCATCTGTCCGCCGGTCATGCCGTAAATCGCGTTGTTGATAAAAATCACCGTAATGTTTTCTCCACGGGTCGCGGCATGAATCGTTTCTGCCGTGCCAATTGCGGCGAGGTCACCATCTCCCTGATAGGTAAAAACCACGTTGCCCGGCTGTACACGCTTGATGCCGGTCGCAACCGCAGGCGCACGTCCGTGCGGTGCTTCGACCATATCGCAGTTAAAATAATCATATGCCATGACCGCGCATCCGACCGGGCAGACACCAACCGTCTTTCCCAGCACACCAAGTTCTTCCAGGCATTCCGCCACCAGCCGGTGGACGATTCCATGGGTACAGCCCGGGCAGTAATGTGTTTCGCAGTCGGTCAGACCTTTTGTCTTTTGAAAAATAACCGCCATTTTATACCCTCCTTCTGCCCATCAAGCCTTTGCCGCTGCCAGTGCGGTAATCTGCTGTGCAATCTCTTCCGGCGTCGGGACAATGCCGCCGGTTCTGCCATAGAAAGAAACCGGACATGTCCCATTGACCGCCAGCCGGACGTCATCCACCATCTGCCCCATACTCATTTCAACACAGAGAATCCGGGATACCTTTTTCGCACATTCTGCCAGCTGACTGGTCGGATAGGGCCACAGGGTCACCGGGCGGAATAATCCGGCTTTGACGCCCATTTCCCGGGCAATCTCCACAGCAGCCTTGCAGATACGGGCAGTCGCACCATACGCGACAACCATATATTCGGCGTCTTCCAGACGGTAACTATCCCAGAGGACTTCGTTTTGTTTGATAAGCTCATACCGTTCAAACCGTTTTCTGACAATCTCCTCCAGCTGGGATGGCGTGAGATAGAGGGAATTGATAATATTCGGTCTGCGTTTTTCTCCTGTTCCGGTCAGTGCCCAAGGTTTGGACGCAGGAAGCGCAATCTCATCCGGGAAAGAAACCGGCTCCATCATCTGTCCCAGCATCCCATCTGCCAGCAGCATCGCCGGGCAACGGTACTTTTCTCCCGTCTCAAACGCGCGGATGACCAGGTCAACCATTTCCTGTACCGATGAGGGGGCGTATACCAGCAGCTGGGCATCGCCATGTCCCGGAGCCCTGGTAGCCTGCCAGTAATCCGACTGAGACGGCTGAATGCCGCCCAAACCCGGGCCGCCGCGCATGACATTGATAATCAGCGCCGGCAGGTCAGAGGCCGCAATATAGGAAATCCCCTCGGTCTTCAGGCTGATTCCGGGCGAAGAAGACGAGGTCATCGCACGGGCACCGGCAGATGCGGCGCCGAGCACCATATTGATAGCAGCGACTTCACTTTCCGCCTGAAGATAGGTACCGCCGATTTTCGGCATCCGTTTTGCCATATATGCCGCAACTTCTGTCTGCGGCGTGATCGGGTAACCAAAGAAATGACGGCAGTGGGCACGGATGGCTGCTTCTGCCAGCGCTTCGTTTCCCTTCATCAGATATTTTTGACTCATATTTTATTTCCTTTCGCTGTCATTTATTTTTCGATCGTAATTACAACGTCAGGGCAGAACATTGCGCAGCAGCAGCACCCGATACATTCCTCCGGATGTGCCGCTTTCGCGGGATGGTATCCCTTGCGGTTGAGGACATCCAGGTCCAGTTCCAAAACCTTTTTCGGGCAGGCATGGACGCAGAGTCCGCATCCCTTACAGCGTGCAGAATTTATG
The DNA here is from genome assembly GCA_944385325.1 of uncultured Clostridia bacterium. Taxonomy (GTDB): domain Bacteria; phylum Bacillota; class Clostridia; order Oscillospirales; family Ruminococcaceae; genus Faecivivens. The sequence continues at coordinate 9,462 of CALWWT010000234.1, forward strand.
ATCACTTTTGCCATAAGCTTTCAATCCTTTCGTAAAGTCTATCTTTACAGGTCCCCATTTTCCCACGGCAGCATCACCCGGCGCGTCAGGGTAAATCCAAAAGGTACCTTTTGCTGTTCATCCCGGGTCATCTGCTGCCAGACATCAGGCGTCATGACTGTTGCGACAACCGGCAGATGCATCTTCTCTGCGGTTTCATCGATCTGCGCCATACTATGCAGCACCATCTGCGGGTCGGTCAGTCCTGCCAGATTGGTCGCATTGACCAGACCGGTACACTTTAAGCGGGCAGCCGACTGGATCGACTCCAGCGCCTGTACCGCCAAATCCGGTTTTGCTGTCAGCGGACGCAGAAAGCTGACTGTGCAGACCATCGCGAGACGTTTTGTCTCTGCCAGACGTTCAAGAATCGGATGATACCGTCCAAGCGCCGCGGCGCCCGCGTCATCTCCGCCGACATCCAGTATCACCGGATGATCTTCACCTGCTGTTTCGATCATCCCGTCAATATGGGCAGGCAATGCCGGAATATCCAGATTCATTCCGGCATATACCGGACCTTCCACCTGTATCCCCTGCTCTTTCAGCCGCTCACGGTAATCATACGAGCGAAAATACGGGTTTACAATATCCAGATCGACAAGCGACGGCTTTTTTCCCATCCCTGCCAGCCTTTCTGCCAGCGAAAGGGCAAAACTGGTCTTCCCGCTTCCATAATGACCGGTAACTACGACAACCGGTCGAATCAGTTGTTCATTCAATTGCAGCATATCTTCTCCTGTTATATTCTGATTGCACAGCAAATACCTCTGCACAGATTCTGTTTTATTGTACAACTTTTTCTTGCTCAAAAAAAGAACGAACTATAAACATATTTGAGAAGTATTATAAATCATTGCAGCAGATGCGGCTTAATTTTCAGTAAATCAAATTCCTTTTCGGATAAACAAATGGCTCATTCTCTGTTTTCCGCAGATCCTGAGCCATTCACATGTCGTTATTCAGTTTCCTTTGCATCCCGCAGTGCTGCCGCCGGCAGGCCACTGAACAGAATATAGGATTCCGCATCCGGATTGTTATAATAGATCGTCGCGCTGCTCAGCGGATCATCCGCAACCGAAGAGAAATATTCTCCCCAGCCGGACAGGCATCCGTCCAGCTGTGACAGAATTGCCTTTGCCGCATCCCGTGTCTCTTCATTGACATCGACCGTATCAATGTTGTCGTCACAGTACCAGCTGATGGTATCCCAGGTTCCCTGCTCATCCGTCACGGTATCATACGAAACGTTGCGGTTATACAGCGCTCTCGCCTGGAATTCCTCGATCGCGTCGTCCCCATTGAGCTTGAAGTCTTCGTCACAAAGCGACAGATCACTGGTCGAATAGTATTCCGGGTCTTCATGGAAGGTAATCTTCATCGCATACAGACCAATATATCCGCCTGCGCCTTCCAGCGTATCGGCAAAATACAGCTCCGTCTTCATATAAAGCCCGAACATCATCGTGGTACGGATAATCTCATACCCGAAGGTTCCTTCCGGCATCCCTTCCAGCTGGTCGTCCTCCAACCGTACCCACTGGGAACGCACCAGCTGAAGCTGGGTTGCGACCTCTTCGGGCGTGGAGCCCCACTGGGCATTCAGGTAGCCGTCATAATGATAGATATCCATATCCGTTTCCGCCTGCCCGATCGAGCAGGAAGAAAGGGAGAAAACCGCTGCGATACCGGCAGTCAGTGCGGCAAACCACCGCCTGAATCCGCCATGATTTTTTATATTCAGCATCCTTTTGACACCAGTCCTTATTCTTGATAGATCTTTCTTATTATACGGTATAACCGGACGTTTGTCAAAGAATCATTCTGTTAATTTTTGTAAAAACAGGGATATGAACAAAAACGGCAGGGCGTTTGATGCAAAAAACGTCATGCCGCTTGTATTTATTCTGTCACAGGGACCACGCTTCCGGCAAATGGCAGGACATACACCGATTTTCCGGTAAAGTCGAGCTTTGCCATCAACGCAGACAAATCCCGGGAAGCTTCTATTCCCATCGGGCGAACCAATCCGGCGTCCAATTCAGTCAGGGTATAGACATGAGACGCGAGGTGCAGCTGTTCACATGTGAGATAGAAAATATAACCGCCAATCGTAAAATCCGCACGCAGTGCCGCGTCCAGCCGGTCTTCCCGCAAAGGTGTCAGCCAGTCAAAATAATCCGGTGCGCCGCCGCCTTCCGGACATTTGCACAGCCAGAGCATGATACCGCCCGGTTTGAGGGCACGCATCGCGTTGAGCATCCCCTTGCAGCCCTGATACAGGTTCATATCCTTCGGATAACCGCCGGTCGAACAGATGACGATATCCGCCTGATGGTCAATCGGCACCTCATAGCACGCCCGCTGGAAATCACAGCTCGCTTTCCATGCCGCATCCAGGTCGCCGCCGAAAATCCCGGCATGTTTTCCATTAGAAGAAACCACCAGGTTCAGGCTGTAGGCAACCGGCACCATCCCGGCAGCCTCCGCCATATCCTCATGGATCGGATTGTCCCGCAGTTTGCAGCAGCCGACCCTTGCGTCGGACATCGCCTTTTCCGGGTCAAGTGCCCGTCTATGGTTCTGGCGGATGGTTTCCCTGCCTGCGACACCCGGCAGGATATTCTTTCTTCCGCCGCCAAATCCTGCCATCATATGGTGCACCGTTCCGCCCAGGACAATGACCTTCCGTCCAATCACCAGCGGATTGACCTGTACGACCGTTCCGCGGGATGTTGTCCCGACTGTGACCAGATCGTCCGCGTCACAGTCATGGTCAACGACCTTTACCTTCCGGCAGACTTCCTCTGAACAGATGCGCACCATCTCTTCCGGTGAAGACGGACGATGTGTACCCAGCGCAATCAGGATGGTCATCTGCTGATATCCAACGCCTGCCTCTTTATGCAGATATTCTACCAGCATCGGCATGATCAGGTCCTGCCGCATCCAGCTTCTGGTGATATCGCTGACGACAATGGTGACCAGATCATCAGGCGACACCATCTCCCGAAGCGGACGGCTGCCGATCGCGCCATCGGTCACCGCCTGTAAAAAAGCCGCTTGCAGGTCGTCAATCTCAGACATTTCTTTCGGGAGAATCGTTTCAATGGATGCCGCGCCGCAGACCGAGATGTTTTTTGTCTCACTTCCATATTTCAGTGTAAATTCCGCGTCCATGCTTACCTCTCTTTTCCCATCACAGTCAAATCATTGCCGCTGCCGCAATCATCAGCACACTCAGCAGTATACAACCGATATCTGCCGCCGTAAACGGATACTCACGGTACCCGCTGGAAACGGTGCGCAGGTTAAAGCCGCGCAGCTGTGCGCTCATCGCGCCCGAATCCACCTTTTTCAAACTGGACATCAGCAGCGGAACAAACAGCGGAACCGACAGTTTCAGCTTTTTGATCAGACCGCCGTCATATTCCACGCCGCGTGCCTTCTGTGCGTCCTCAATATCATGAAACTCTGCCGTAAACAGCGGCACAAAGCGGAACGCGGTCGTGACAATAAAGGCATACCGGTATGGAACGTGCAGCCGTTTGACCAGCGCGCCGCACAGATCGTTCATCTCGGTAATCGCAAACAAAAGCATCAGCGGAAGCATGGTCGCAATAATCCGCAGCCCAAGCAAAACCGCACTGGAAAGCCCATCCTGTGTAATCAGGGTAAATCCACCTGCCGACAGCATCGGATCACCCGACCGGACAAAAAACAGCTGCAATATAAACATCATGCCGCCCAGAACCAGCAGGTTTCTGGTCAGTCCCAGCGCCCGTTTTCCAAGTCCGCAGGCAAAACAGATCCCCAGCAGCAAAACAATTAACAGTGTCGTAAAAATGACCGACTGGCTGACGATCGCGCATATTCCCAGCAAAAATGCCGCTGCCAGTTTGGCAACCGGGTTGAGGCGATGAAGGATGGAATTTCCGGGCAGATATTGCAAAAGATTCATGACAGCGCCGCTCCTTTCCCGGCTTCGGAATCTCCTTTTTTCCGGAGCCTGCAAATGGTATCAAACATTTCCTCAATGGTAAATACATCTGAAAACTGAGGCTTTTCTTTTCCCTCATCCAGCCGCAGCGCAAGCGCCGGGATCTGGGCAGGAAGCACATGGGCTTTGCCAAGCAGTGCACGGTCTTTCATAATTTGACCGGCTGCGCCATCCCCAATCAGCCGTCCGCCGGTCAAAACCAGCACCCGCTTCGCATACTGGGAAACCAGTTCCATATCATGGCTGACCATTAAAATTGTCAGCCCTTCTTCCCGGTTTAAACGGGTCAGGTATTCCATGATCGCTGTACATTCCTTATAGTCCAGACCGGTCGTCGGTTCGTCCAGAATCACCAGCTGCGGACGGCAGACCAGCACGCTTGCCAGTGCGATCCGCTGCCGTTCACCGCGGCTGCGTGAAAACGGGAACCAGTCACCATCCAGTGAAAACCGCCCGAGTGCATCTGCGATGCGGTCTTGGATTTCTGCTTCCGGCAATCCCATCAGTTTAAGCCCGAAAGCCAGTTCCTCCCGGACGGTGTTCTGACAGATCTGCCGGTCGGGATTCTGGAACAGAAAACCGGCTTTCCGGGCAATCTGGCTGGTACGGATGGCAGTGGTCGGCGTTCCGTCCAGATAAACGGTGCCGGTATCGGGTTTAAGCAGACCGTTTGACAGCCGGCTGATGGTTGATTTACCGGCACCGTTTGAACCGATCAGCGCGACAAATTCACCCTTATGGATATGCAGGTTCAGCTGCTCCACGCTGCTGTCGGAATGTGGATAGCGGAAAGATACGTTTTCAAATCTCAGCATCTGCACACACCTCCCGCACCATTTTTTCGGCTCCGTCCAATTCGGTCGGAATCTCTCCGTCATAAAGTCCTGCTTTTTTGAGCAGATGTCCCAGCTCAACCACCCGCGGGACATTGATTCCCAAAGATTTAAACAGCTCAATTTCACCGGTAATGCTGTCTGATGAACCGTCAAACATTACCTGCCCTTTATCCAGCACGATCAGCCGGGATACATAAGCGCACAGCACCATGATTTTCTGTTCCACGACAATGACCGTCTTATGGAACTCCCGGTTGAGCCGCCGCAGGATCTCGTAGATCATAATGGTGCTTTCCGGGTCGAGCTCGCCGGTCGGCTCATCCAGCAGGATGATGTCCGGCTGCAATGCCAGAATCGACGCAATCGCGACCTTCTGCTTCTGACCGCCTGAAAGGGAACTGATCTGCCTTCTGCGCAAAGGCGTAATTTCCAGCATCTCCAGCACACTTTCCAGCCGTCTTTTGATTTCGTCACGCGGTATCTGAAAGTTTTCCATTCCAAAAAGGATCTCGTCTTCCACCACGCTGGAAACCATCTGGCTGTCAATATCCTGGAACACCTGTCCGACAAACCTGGCAAGCTGCTCAGGGTGCACCTCGACCGTGTCCATCCCGTTCACCTCAACCGAACCGTAAAAATCACCGGCAAAATGATGCGGAATCAGTCCGGAAATCGAATAAGTCAGGGTCGATTTTCCGGCTCCGGAGGTTCCGGTTATCCCGACAAATTCGCCTTCCCGGATCTCCATACTGATATCTTTAAGGGCAAATTCTGCCGGCTGCTCCGTTTTTCCGGACTGGTAACGGAAGCTGAAATCCTGAAATCTGATCATGCTGTTCACCTTTCTGCGATCGGGTACAATTTGCAATAGATACCGTGTTACTTATTCATAACCCGGCTGACCGGAATGCTCAGGATGGTGACGATCACACAGTTGAGCACTGCCGTTACCAGAGCTACCATCGACATCTGACCAAAAATGGCGGCGGACATCGGCGAAACATAAGTACAGGATGCGATCCCGATAAACGAGAACCCGGAAACCAGCGTGGTCAGGAAGGTTGTGACAATCGGACGGATCAGCACCGGCAGCGGAAGCATCAGCAGCAGTGCCATTGCGACTGCACCGATCGTTTCGCTCAGGATATTGATCCAGGGCATGCTGGTACCGATCTGGCTGATACAGCCGGATATCAGACCGATAATGGCTGCTTCGTGTAGTTTGGGACGCACAATCAGCAGCGACAGGCAATAGGTCGCGATCAGGAAATTCGGATGCATCCCGGCAACCGCCAGAAATCCGGCACACAGCCGCAGCACCACGCCGACCGCCATCATCACGCCGACAAACAACAGATTGTTCAGATCTTTCAGACCTTCCTGATGAACAACATTGATTACTCTCTTTTCTGCCATGGTAATAACCCTTTCCTGTGCGATTGATATTTTTTGCCCGACGCCCCACGCACAAAGAGGCGAAGGAAAACATGCCGGTCGGAAAGGGTTCCCGCTGAAAAACAAAAAGATCTGTCCTTAAATTAAGGACAGATCTGTAATCTGCGGTACCACCTTAATTGCCGCTCTGTATACAAAGACACCTACAGTATCCCTGTAAGCAGACACGACCACTCTCCGAAATGCAAGCACATTCCCGGCCTTTAACGCAGGCATACGTCTTGGGTACTGGGTACCAAAAAGGCACCGTTCACCTCACCCTCCATGGTCCATTTGCAGGCTGCTTACTGCGGG
>CALWWT010000235.1 GCA_944385325.1 uncultured Clostridia bacterium
ACAATGACAATTGGCAAAGAGGTAAACAGCGTAGCCGCCATCAGCCAGTTATAATGGGTTGTTGTCGAGCCTTTGAAGGTTTGCAGCCCAAGCTGGACCGTCTTCATTGACTCGGACGTTGTCATGATCAGCGGATAGAAGAAGTCGTTCCAGGTGGCAACCGTTTTCAGAATTGTAAGTGTTGCCAGAATGGTGGTGGACATCGGGATATAGATGGAGTAATAGATCTTGAAACTGCCGCATCCATCGATTTTTGCCGCTTCATCCAGGCTCTTAGGGAAGGTCGAATAAAACTGCCGGCAGAGGAATATACCCATCGGTCCCGAAAGGAACGGCAGAATCAGGGAAGCGTAGCTGTCCAGCAGACCGGTTCCGCCTGCACCGAAAATGTTGTTGCCGCCAGCAAGCGGGATGCTGCGCATGATGATAAACTGCGGGATGATGATCGACTGGGCAGGCACCATCATACCCATCAGCAGTATCACAAACAGTACATTTTTTCCTTTGAATTCCAGACGGGAAAAAGCGTATCCAGCCAGTGAGTTAAAAAACAGCGAACCAATAACGACAATAACTGTAATCAGAAAGCTATTGGCAAAAGCCCGCGGCCAGTTGACCAGCTCCCAAGCATTGACAAATGCGTCAAAATTAAGGGAATGCGGCATCCACTGGAAGTTCTGGAAGGAGATCTCCGCATCGGTCTTGAAAGCGGTGACGATGACAAAGAAAATCGGCGTCAGAATTACACAGGCCAGCAAAATCAGCAAGGTATATGTCAATGCGTTTGCAGTGTTTTTGCGGGCACGCAGTCCCATGGATTTTTTCTGATTCTCAGTCGACATCCGTATTTCCTCCTTTCATATTAATCATCGTCATAATCAGGATGAGCAGCAGCAGGATAACCGCCTCAGCCGAAGCGTATCCCATCTTGTAATATTCAAAGCCGTTGCGGTAAACCTGATGGGCAATCGTCGTCGTCGAGTTGAGCGGTCCGCCCTGGGTGAGGATGTACACCTGTCCAAATACCTCAAACGAATGGATACAGGACATGACAAAGATAAAAAAGGTGGTCGGACGAAGCGACGGAATGGTCACATTGAAAAACTGCTGAACAGAATTTGCACCGTCAATTGTTGCAGCTTCATATAAATATGTGGGGATTCCCTGCAAACCGGACAGGTACAGCACAGCATTATATCCGAGCGACTGCCAGATTGCCATAATAGCAACCGAAATCATTGCCCATTTTGTGTCGGTGACCCAGCCGATGGACGGCAGCCCGATGGCATTGAGCATCTTATTCAGGATACCAGCCTGCGCATTGTACAGGTAACTCCACGCCATCGAAACGGCAACCATTGAAAGAATATTTGGCAGATAAAAGAGTGTTCTGAAAAAGCCGCGCCCGGGAATCTTCCGGTTCAGCAGCAGCGCCAGCAGCAAAGCCAGCACCATTGTCGGCAGAATGGTCAGGATTGAGTAATAAATGGTATTCCAAATGGATTTGAGAAAGATTTCGTCCTTGAAAATATCGATATAATTTTGGATTCCAATAAAGGTATAGCTTTTCAGGTCATAGTTGGTAAAACTCATGACAACTGTCCAGACGATTGGAATCAGGGTAAACACAGTATAAATAATGTAGTTGGGCAGAATCAGGAGATATCCCAGTCTTGATTCCGTCAGGCGGGATTTGCGTTTTTTGCCGGATGCGATCATAAACGTCCCTTTCTTTCCTCAGTATTTACTGGATAACAGGGGAGCGTTTTCTCCCCTGTTATCTTAAGGATCAATCAGCCGCCAACAATAGCGTTCCATTCGCTTTCAGCGGCAGAAAGCGCGGTATCAAGATCTTCAATACCATTCATGTATGCTTCGTAGTGATTGCGAAGCGTCTGAATACATTCGGTGTAGTTGGCATTGAGCGTGTCAGCCATCGCATAGGAATTACTGTATGCAAGGACTACATTTTCAAATTCAGGATAGTTTTCAACATACCAGTCGTCCAGCGATGTACGCATCGTGTACTGTCCCAGAGTTGCTTTCTGTTTCAGGGATTCCTCATTGAACATGTACATAACAAGGTCAGCTGCCTGCTCCGGAATCGGCGTATTTGCATTGGCAACGATAAAGTTACCGATCAACATGGTATTGATATTCATCTTTACAAAACCAATCTGATCCGGGAACGCCATATCTGCCTGTGTATAGTTATTTTCAGCAATCAGAGACATGGAAGACAGGCCAGAAATAAGGCCGCTGGTTGTATTGGACGGGTCGGACGGGAAGCAGTATCCAGCATCATAAAGGCCTTTGAGATATTCCCAAGCCTGTCTGGTCGCATCGTTATTGAAAGATGCCTTGCTATCATCATCCCATAACTCATAGCCATCCATAAAATTAGAAGCGATAAACTGAATTGTCTGTTCAGAAGAAGATGTACTGGTCTGCAAATCCCATCCAGCCATGACGAGATTGCCCGAATCATCATACACACACATCTTTTCAACCAGGTTGGTCAAATCGTCCAAACTGTCGATCGTCAGATCTTCTTCGGTAACGCCGTTCTGCTCTGCTATATCTTTGCGGTAGGCAAGAATTCTGGTTGCGGGTTCCAGCAGACCGTACAAGTCACCATCAACCATACCCGCACTGAGCAGGTTTTCAGGAATATCGGTATATCCATCCCAGTCTTCCGGGAAGTATTCCGACAGGTTCAATTCATATCCCTGTGCGTTCATCGAACCCATCTGACCGTATCCGGTCATGTATACGTCAGGAGCCGCACCGCCTGCAAGACCAGTCGAAAGTTTGGAGAAATAATCACTCCATGCGATAAAGGACAGTTCCTTACTGGAACCAGGAGCACGTTCCTCAATCCAGTTATCAATGATTCCTCCGTAAACATCATTGTACAGCTGTTCACCTGTACCTGCCAGCCATACGGTCATTTTACATGCTTCCAACGTATCACCAGACGCGGTTTCGCCAGAAGCAGCTTCCGTTTCACTGCTTTCAGCCGCAGACGAAGAACTGCTGCTGGAACCGGCAGACGATGTATCAGAGGAATTGTTGCCACAGGAGACCAGGGACGCGAGCATCAAAGCGGCTGCCAAAAGAGCTGTCAAACGTTTTGTGTTTTTCATAACCAATTTCCTTTCTGACTTGCATATATTTTACCGAATTTTCCATTCGATAATAGATGAGATTTGTAAGCGGTTACATTTTGCCGTATTTTTCAGCCTTTTTGCTCCGGCAACATCTAAATATTTCATACAAATATATTTGCGATTTATAAATATATTTGCGATATATTTTGTAAGCGCTTAAATTTATACGAATTTTATTAGGCTGTCTCTTCAACAGCCTTTTGATGATTACGCCGATCCTCTATCGAGCAAAGAATACGGTACATATGTCAATTGCTCATCCGGGAGCCCGCCCTGTATGATCTGTATCAGCTTGACAGCCGCATTGTACCCCATCTGGTAGGAATTGACCAGATAAGCGGTCAGCCCCGGCCGAAGCAGCTTGCCGTCCTCCGGGTTCTGTACCGAAGCGACCACCTTCAGATCCTTTGGGATGGTCAGCCCATGCTCCAGCACCAGCGTATAAATCTGGGGACAGCATTTATCGTCGGCGGCAAAGATCCCGTCCGGGCAATGCTCAGAAGCAAGCCTCTTTTCCAGAACCTCAATCGCGCTTTCCATACTATCCTTGGTGTACCCGATATATTCCACCTGATCCGGCCGCAGCCCGTTGGTCGTCACAAAATCCTCGATGACCTTCCGGTTACGGGCCTCGGTTTCGCTGAAAACGGCTGTTCCGTCCATATAGATGACCCTTTTGCATCCCCGGGAAAAAAGCAGCGCCAGCGCTTCCTTGCGGTAACCGCCGAAACCGCCGTATACATGCACCCGCTTGTCGTCAAATGGCAGCCGATGCCCGGCATAGCAGACCGGGAGGCCGGATTCATAAACGGCGCGGACATACATCCTCGAAACCGCAAATAATACGCCATCGACCTTTCGCCGGGTGCGAACCG
>CALWWT010000236.1 GCA_944385325.1 uncultured Clostridia bacterium
CGTCCCAGCTGGTCGGTGCCGAACCAGTGTTCGGCACTCGGCGGAAGATTGATGGCCTGAAGGTTATTGGTTTCGTAGTCATAGGGTGAAAAAATCGGGGCAAAAATCGCCAGAACTACCATAATCCCGATGATAACAAGGCTGCACATTGCGACCTTGTCCCGACGGATACGGCGCAGTACGTCTGCCCAGTAGCTGACACTGGGACGGACAATCGCGTCAGTCTTGCGGGATTCTTCCGGAATGGGGACGAAGTCTTCTGCGGTCAGCTGTGCGGCAGCGGAAAGGTTTTCATTCATCTCTAGTGCACCTCACTTTACAACACGGATACGCGGGTCGACCAGACCGTAGATCAGGTCAAAGATAAAGTTCGCCCCAACGACAAAGATACCAAAGAATACCGTCAGTCCAAGTGTCATGGTATAGTCCAGACTGGTGACCGACTTGACAAAATGAGCGCCGATTCCAGGGATGGTGAAAATCTGCTCAACGACAAACGAACCCATCAGGATGCTGACAATCTCCATACCGAGGTTGGGGATCAGCGGAATAATCGCATTGCGGATCTGGTGCCGCCAGATAATCATCGGAGAAGAAAGTCCTTTTGCCTTGGCAGTCTTGACGTAGTCTTCCGAAATGACTTCCAGCATCAGCGTCCGCATCGTCCGGGTACGTCCGGCAATACTGCCGAAGCTCAGTGTCAGGGTCGGCAGTATGGTGTATGCAAAGCTCTTCCACTGTGCAACCGGCAGCCATTCCAGCTTGATTGCGAAGACATACTGCAAAAGCGATGCAACGATAAATACCGGCACCGATACACCCAGTACCGCAAATCCGACCAAAATATAGTCCAGCGGTTTGCCGCGCTTATGGGCAGCAATAATGCCAAACAGAATGCCCAGCGGCAGCGACAGGAAATATGCCTGCAAGCCCAGCTGTGCCGAAACCGGGAAGGTCTCGGCAATGATCCCGTTGACCGACTGTCCGGCATATTTGAGCGAATAGCCAAAGTTGAAATGCAGAAGGTTCCACATAAAAGTACCGTACTGTTCCATGATCGGACGGTTCAGCCCGTAGTAGTCCATCAGCTGGTCGACGACGTCCGCCGGAAGCACCTGTGAACTGGTGAAGGGGTTGCCCGGCAGCAGCCGGAGCAGGAAAAAGCTGGCTGTGGCAATGACCCAGATGGTCACAATGGAAATCGCCAGCCGTCGGAGGATGTATTTAACCATAAGAGAGGTTCAGCCCTTTCCTTGTTGACAAAAAACGGTAAAACAAGAGGCAGACGCCCGCCATTGCGGCAGGCGCCTGCCATCGTACACTGTTTGAATGGTCAGATAACCTGTTTAGTTTACAGACGCTGTCTGGATTATTTGTTGACCTGCAGCTGGTTGAGCTGGAAGCCGGAACCAAAGGTAGGCATATAGAAGCCTTCCACATAATCCTGTACCGCGTAGGTGGTGGTCAGTGCGTAGAACGGAACGATGCTGCTTCCGGTGACCAGCAGCTGTTCAGCCTGCTGGATCAGTTCAAAGCGGGTCGCTTCGTCGGTTTCGGTTTCAAGCTGTTCGACAATTGCGTCATATTCCGGGCAATCCCAGATGCCGTTGTTATAGTCGCCGCCGGTGACATAGTTTTTCAGCGAGTTTTCCAGCGACAGCGAAGCCGAAAGGCTGATGGCAAAGATGTCGTAGTCGTTGGACATATACATGCCGATTGCGGTGCCGATCGGGTACTGGTCCAGCTGAACCGAGGTGATGCCCAGGTTTTGTTTCCACTGGTCGATGATGGCTTCACACATCAGTTTCTGTCTGTCGGCATCCCAGGTGACAAAATTCATGGCAGGCAGTTCTTCAACAGAGGTATAACCCAGTTCTTCCAGCGCAAGATCGAGATATTCCTGTGCTTTTTCGACGTCGCCTTCCAGGGGCGGGCAGTCGATTGGGTACTCGTCAACATAGCTGCCGCCGTTCAGACCATCGTATACCGGGATCATCAGGCGGGAATACGGCTGCATCATCGGGTTGACCGCTGCCATGATCGAGCTGCGGTCAAGCGCATAGTTCAGCGCCAGACGGAAGTTGTCATTGGCCATGACACGGTCGCCTTCGGTTTCTTCCGCACCTGCGTTGAACCACAGGTACATCAGACCGTCGCCGCCCGACTGGGTGGTGGAATAATCTGCCAGCATATCCTGGTACTGTGACGGAACACCTGCAAGTGCGTCTACCTCGCCTGCTTCAAACATGGAATAGATAGTGTTTGCATCGTCAACCTTCAAAAGGACGACCGTCTCAACCGGGAAGGATTCATCCGCGTTCCAGTATTCCGGGTTCTTGGTGAAGGTCAGCGAAGAATCCAGCTTCCACTCGGTCAGGACATAAGGACCGGAATACTGCATCGTATCAACCGAAGAACCGAGCTTTTCGCCCTGTGCTTCGACAAAGTCCTGCTGCAGCGGATAAAGACCGGAAGTTGCCAGCGTCAGAATAAAGATATCATCGGGTGTTTCCAGCGTGATTTCCAGATTCTGATCGTCAATGACCTTGACGCCGACGTCATCCCAGCTGCCTTCGCCGCTGTTGTAAGCCATCGCTCCGACAACATTTTCATAGGTCGAAGCGGAAGGAGAACCCATCTCGGGGTTCAGCGCACACTGAATGGAATAAGCAAACTGTTCGGCAGTGATCGGCGTACCGTCCGACCAGTTTGCTTCACGCAGATGGAAACTGTAGACAAGACCATCGTCAGAAACGGTGTATTCGTCACAGATCTCATTATAAACCTCGTCGCGGTAATAACGGAACAGACCCGATTGCAGCAGGTAAAAGGTGTTGCCGTCATCGGTGCTCTGGGAAAGAATCGGATTCAGGGTGACAGGGTTGCCGCCGATAAAGGTAAAGGTGGTTCCTTCACCGGAAGCGGTTTCAGTTTCGCCGGAAGCATCTTCCGAAGCGGTGCTTTCCGAGGCAGCAGTGCTGTCAGAACCGGCGGTAGACTCGTCGGTGGTGTAGGTGCCGCATCCGGACAGAGCACTCACGGTGAGGATGCCGGAAAGCAGGGCGGCAAGGATCTTTTTCATGTGGACTCCTCCTTAATAATCATATCAGTTCAGGATTTTTTGGTGTCATCGCTTTCAATCGTAAAAGTAAGCAGACGGCATTCTCCTTATTACTGATAATATCAGAAGTAATATTAACATCTTTGCGGAATTTTGTCAATACTCATTATCCCCGGAAACGGGAATAAATTTTGCAATTTTATTCGGCTTTTCACCGCTGGCATACAATGATTATCTATTAAAAACACTGTCCCTGTGTGGCACTGCTCTGCACAGGGACTTTTCAGCTGCTGACAGTTTTGCTATAATAAAGAAAAAGGAGGGGTGAATATGCGTCACGAGATCATTTTGCAGGACCCGGCAGCAGGTATCCGCTTTTTTCATTCCCACAGTCCCGGAAACAGCGTCACCCCTCACTGGCACCACAGTGTGGAAATCCTGTATCTCCACTCCGGCAGCCTTCGGGTGGATTATCCCGACCACAGTGAGACGGTACAGGCAGGTGATTTTGCGCTGATCAATTCCTGCACCGTCCATGCGGTGGTCAGCTGCCCGAATGAAGCGCTGGTGCTGCAAATCCCGGATGAGCTGCTTGAGAATCAGGTCGAGGACTGGCAGCTGCTGACCTTTACCGTTCCGCCGGCGGATGAAGGCAGAGAGGCGGCAAAAAAGAGGGATACACTGCGGGAAATCCTTGTCCGGATGCTGAATTTATGCGACCGTCGGGAAGAAGGATGGATGCTTGCGTTTAAAAGTGAGCTGTATCGGCTGTTATATCTGCTTGTACGGGATTTTTCCTCCCGAAAGGTGCAGGGTGAGTATGAACATTCCCTTCGTCACCTTGACCAGCTTCGCCAGATCACCGGGTATATCGAGTCAAACTATAACCGCCGGATAAAGGTACAGGATATTGCCGGAGAACTTGGGTATAGTGAAGATTACCTGTCCCGGATGTTCCGTCGGCAGATGGGTATTGGCATTATTGATTATCTGTATGAAATCCGAATTGGGCATGTCTACCATGACCTGACCACCACTGAACGCACTGTTGCCGCGATTTTTGAGCAGCACGGCTGCTTCAACCGCAAATTGGCTGTCCGTCTTTTCCGGCAGCGGTATGGAATATCGCCCGGTCAGATGCGCCGCAAACCCGCTAAAAAAGCGCAGCAGCAAAAAAACACGCCGGAAGCCTGAGACTTCCGACGTGTTTTTACATAGACCTTTTCAGAAAATCAGTCCTGTTTCTCGAACATGTCTTTGCCGACACCGCACAGAGGGCAAACGTAATCATCGCCCAGCTCCTCGAAAGGAACGTCGCCGTCATAAACATAACCGCATACAGTGCATACATATTTTGCTTCCATGATAAAATCCTCCTGTTAATCTTCCGGCTGATAGGTTGGAGCGTTTTTAGGGCTCTTGCCTTTAATCACCCGGTGATAATATGCGTAAGTCATCGGAGCAGCGGACGAAAAACGTTCCGCTCCGGTCACTTCACCGATAAAAATAGTGTGGGTTCCGCAGTCGTGCGAATCGATCAGCTTGCAGGTGATGACGCCGCAGCTGTCGGCAACCGCCGGCAGATATCCCACGATCTTCTGCGGGACATCGGCAAACTTTTCTACCTTCGGGTCGGCGGCGGACTGGAATCCGAACGCGCCGATAATCCGCGGATTGCTCTGTTCAGTCAGGATGGATACGGCAAATTTCTCCGACCGTACAATGCAGCTGTTGGTATAGTTGTCCTTGTTGACACTGACCGCGATGGTCATCGGAGAGGATGTGATCTGCATGACGCTGTTGGCAATACATCCGACTGCGCGTCCTTCGTCCCAGGTCGTAACTGCATATACGCCGTAAGAAAGGTCATAGAGTACTGTTGCATCCATGTTTTACCGCCTCCTGTGCTGTCCGGTTGGTTTCTGGCGCTGTACCAGTGATTAAACACTGGTACAGCCAAAGACTTTAGAATAATTCTAAATCGTCTATGAAATTATAGCATATTCCCACCCGCTTGTAAAGGGATATTTTTATACAAAGAATATGCCCGCCTTTTGGAAGAATAATGCAATCCGGCAAAAAATGTGTTATACTGAGACTGTCAGAAAATTTCCATCCGCAAAATTGGGATGATGCAAAGGACGGATATACCATGCAGCAAAAAATGACCTTTGAGCAGGCGGTAGAATATATTCATGCCCGACCGCGCCTTCAGTTGACAGGAGATGAAGCCTCCCGGCGTGCGTCTGTATTTTTGTCCAAACTGGGCAACCCTGGGCAAAACCTGAAAATTGTCCATATCACCGGTACCAACGGCAAAGGCTCTGCTGCCGCGATGTTTTCCTCGATGCTGACGGCTTCCGGACGAAAAACCGGGCTGTTTATCTCGCCGTATGTCCTTGAGTTCAGAGAGCGGATACAGATCGACGAGAAAATGATACCGCATCAGGCACTTGTACAGATGGTGGAAAGGGCAGCGAATGCCGTTGATGAAATGGAACGGGAAGGACAGCCGGTCAATGAGTTTATACTGGATTTCGGGCTTGCGATGCTTTGGTTTGAGAGTCAGGGCTGTAAATGGGCGGTCATTGAGGCAGGGATTGGCGGAAGACATGACGCGACCTGCTGTTTGCAAAAACCGGCGCTGTCGGTGATTATGGGAATCGGGCTGGACCATACCGCCGTCCTTGGAAATACGACTGCCGAGATTGCACGGGATAAGTCCGCAATTATCAAGGGGAATCCTGCGCTGCTCTATCCGGAACAGCCGGAGGATGCAATGGCGGTGATTATGGAGCGGTGCGCCGAAACCGGTTCACAGCTGCATATTCCCAGCCTGCGGAATGTTCAGATCCAGTCAGAAGGGCTTTCCGGTACCCGTTTTTGCTATGGCGGACAGGTCTATCAGCTGCCGCTTCTGGGACGGTTCCAGGTTAAAAATGCGGTCACTGCCATCAATGGCGGCAGAATACTGGGGCTGGACGAACAGGATATTGTAAATGGAATTGCCCGTGTTTCTTTTCCCTGTCGTCTGGAACGGGTGCAGGATCATCCGACTGTTATTATTGACGGTGCACATAATATGCACGGCATGAAGGCACTGTCAAACAGTCTTCCTCCGCTTTTGGGCGGACGTAAACCGGTCATGCTGGTGGGAATGCTGCGGGATAAGGATTTTGCCGACGCACTGGCTGTGATTGCACCGCTGGCAGAAAAGATGGTCACCGTCGCTGTGGATAATCCGCGCACCGCTTCCGCTGAGGAAACTGCTCAGGCTGCACAAAATGGCGGATGCAGCAATGTTCAGCCGGTTTCCGACTGGAAAGACGGGCTGCAAACAGCAATCAGACTTGCAGAAGATGAGGAGCGGGCACTGATTATCTGTGGCTCACTCTATCTTGCCGCCGACTGCCGCGCACAGCTGCAACGGATGGGCGATTGATATAACAGCGTGATAATAAGACCAAACCCGGCCGTGCATGAACGCACAGCCGGGTTTATCGTTTGATTTAGCTATTGGGATTTCGCGAGTTTGTCTGTAGTTATTTAGCCTTATGGTCTTTTTTGGCTTTGCGTTCATTGCGGATGGAATGGAGACAGTAACTGACCGTCTGAATCAGCCACATCACCAGGACGATTCCGGCAGGGAGCGGGCCGTACCCAAACGGGATCGAACCGACTGCGATCGCGAAAAAGAGGATAGGGTAGATGTTGGAAGTCGTTTTGTACGCGCCGTAAGCGCTCTTCCAGATCAGTGTTTTTTCCCGCTCGTCGCAGCTTGCTTCCCATACCCTGGAGAAATTGGTATCAAAAACGCTGCCGTGCTTTTCCGGGTAGAGGATTTTGGTCAGGTCGACCGCCCACTTTTGCGCCACTGCGATCAGTATAAGCCCCACGATCATCTCCGCCAGCCCGGCGATCAGCTGGATGCCGCTCAAATCGGTGCATACCGACAGGATGACGCCCAGCCCGAAAAACATACAGATCATATACGCGGAACTCAGCAGCATCGAAACGCTCAGTCTCCGATCGATTTTTTCCGACTGCACCTCGTCTTCTTCCTCCAGCTGGCCGATCGCCTTTTTCATCCCGGCGCAGAGTGCCAGCGCCGGTACCAGCAGCAGTACCGTAAATACCGGGATGATCCACAGCGCCGCATCCATCCAGAACTGCGCCAGCGTTCCCGCCAGCCATTTCGCGCCATATTTATGCAGGTATCCCATGCCGTAACCGACCGGGAACCCGACAATTGCCGCGCCCAGTATAAACAAAATCAGTTTTGGCAGAGACTTTTTATCTTCCTTATGGATTTCCAGCTGTTTTTCCAGGATCTCTTCCGGAACCTGTGTATCATTCTTTTTCATATAAATCCTCCGTTTCGTCCAGTGAAAAAATGTCTTCGACCGTAACACCGCAGATTTTTGCAAGCCGCAGTGCGAGGGTTACCGATGGGGAATAGTCTCCGCGCTCGATCTGGCTGATGGTTTGACGGGAGACACCGGCAAGTTTCCCCAGTTCCGACTGGTTGAACCCCAGCCGGGCACGGTATTCCTTTAAATGGTTTATCAGCGGCATGGCAGCCTCCTTTCTTTAGGGAGCGAATGCTCCATAAGGATTTGTTGACAATTATCTTTTGCAAAATGACAATTATTCTTGTCAACTTAAGTATAACATTGACAAGAAAAGTTGTCAAGAGGTTTGAAAACTTTTTTTGAAATATCCTTTTCACCCTTTGTATTCCATAAAGATATCTGGTATACTGGAATACGAAAAGGCTTAATACGCAAAAAGGGGATGGAAAGTCATGTTGAGACTCGCGACAGTCGGCAGCGGTAAAATCGTCGGGTGGTTTCTGGATGGGCTGAAAAATGTGCCCGAATTTCGGCATACAGCCGTTTATTCCCGTACACGGGAGCGCGGTATTCAGTTTGCAGCGCAGTGCGGTCTGCCGGAAAGCGCAGTCTGGACCGACCTTGAACAGATGGCGGATTCAGGCGAAATAGACGCGGTGTATCTGGCAACGCCCAACCGTTTCCATGCACAGCAGGCGGAAGTCTTCCTGAAAAGGGGAATCCATGTCCTGTGCGAAAAACCGGCGGTTGTGACCTCCCGGCAGCTGGAACGGCTGCTGGCGGCAGCCGAAGAAAGCGGCGCTGTTTTCATGGAAGCGATCATGGCTCCGCACCAGCCGCGTTTTGCGGTTTTGCAAAAAGCTGTTGCGGACATCGGAAACTTAAGCGGCGCGGTACTCAACTTCTCTCAGCTGTCTTCCCGGTATCCGGCATTGCTCAGTGGAGAACTGCCCAACATTTTCAATCGGGAGCTGTGTGCCGGTGCCCTGATGGATATCGGCGTATATGATGTATATCTGGCGCTGGCACTGTTCGGTGTTCCGGAGCGGGTCGAAGCGAGCGCCCATTTTTTGCCGGGCGGTGCGGATGGTTCCGGCGGCGCCATGTTTGTCTACCCGTGGGGCAACTGCCAGATGAACTGGTCTAAGACCGGACAGTCCCGCGCAGCGAGTGAAATCGTCGGCGACAGAGGAACGGTCACCTTTTCCCCGGTTTCCCGTATCTTAAACATCCGGCTGTGGAAAAATAACGGCGAAAGCGAGCTGCTGTTTGATGAAGAACCGCACAGCGCATCGCTGGGGCATGAGGCGGCTGATTTTGCACGGTATATTCTTGCACGGGAAGAATCTGCCGGTGAATATGCGCGGATGGTGCAGCTTTCCCGTGACGGAACCCGTCTGATGGAACAGATTCGCGAAAAATGCGGCATTCGGTTTGATGTGGAGTAAACTGGACGGCAAAAATGAAACTTTTTGATATGCTGGCGTGTATTATAAACGGATACACCTGTATACAGGCGCAATTTTGGCATAATGCCGGAAAGAGATGAGAGTTTTGATGGAAGTGTTCAATAAGGGAAAACGTTTGATGGCGGTCGTTGCCTGTCTTGGGATGACAGCCGGAATGCTCGGCGGATGTTCGATGGCAGGAGAAACGGACGAGGATATCAGCTCTATGATACCCGAACCCTCTTCTGAAATCAGCGAACCGGTGAGTGAACCGGAAAGTGAGCCGGAAGAACCGGAGGATACCGGACCGCGCAATCCGCTGACCGGAGAGACAGGTTTTGCTGAATCGGCAGTCGGTCTGCGTCCTGTCACCGTCATGATTAACAACATCGGTCAGGCACTTCCCCAGAGAGGACTTGCAGCGGCAGATGTGATTTTTGAAGCGGTCGTCGAAGGCGGTATCACCCGGATGATGGGCGTGTATGCCGATGTGGACCAGATCCCTTATGTCGGACCGGTACGGAGTGCGCGCCATTATTACGTTTCCTTCTCGGAAGGACTGAACGCGATTTATACCCATTTCGGCGGTTCTCCGACGGCGTATAACTATATCAGCCAGTATGCGGTCGATGATGTCGACGGTCAGTACTGCACCAGTGCTTTTTATCAGGACACCTGGCGTGCCCAGACCTATGGACGGGAGCACAGCTTTTTTATTGACGGCGCGACCATCCGTGAACAGGCGGAATCGGAGGGGATTGAGCTGGAAGGTGAATATCAGCCGCTGTTTGATTTCTCGTATGATGAAGTGGTTGTTCCGGACGGCGGCGCTGCGGATGATGTATTCGTACCGTTTTCGGGTTCTTATAACGCCGAATTTTTCTACGACGAGGCGACCGGCGTATATACCAAATACCGCAACGGTCAGGAACATATTGACGCCGACACCGAAGAGGCGATCACCTTTGAGAACATCCTGATTCTGTACACCACCGTTACGGCTCTTGGTGACGGCAGCGAACGCCGAAACCTTGACCTTTCTTCCGGCAGCGGATGGTATGTCAGTGCCGGCGGATGTGAGCAAATCAGCTGGAAAAAGGGCGGCGTAGAAGATGCCTTTACCTTTACAGACGCAGAAGGTCAGCCTTTGGTTGCAAATGTTGGAAAAACTTATGTTTGCTTGACCGACAAAGGTTATGCGAATTCGGTGACCTTTACCGATACAAGCAGTACCACGGAGGGGTAAACCTATGATCAAGATTTTATTTATCGGCAACAGCCACACCTATTTTAACGACATGCCGGCGATGGTTGCCGGGCTTTTTGAAAGCCAGCTTGGACAGCAGGCGCATGTGACCATGCTTGCAAGCCCTGGGATGGCACTGCGCTGGCACTTCGACCAGCCGGAGACGCGGTTCAATATCCTGCACGGCGGCTATGATTATATCGTACTCCAGCAGGCAACCCATCCTTTTGACGGTGAAGAGGCGCTCTGCCGTCAGGCTTCCCGGCTGCTGGAACTGATCCGGGAAGCAAAGGCGACGCCGGTTGCCTATATGACCTGGGCAAAAGAGGATTCTCCCGAAGACCAGAAAGAACTGACGGCGGCTTTTACTCACTTGGCAGAAAAGGAAAAGATGCTGCTTGCACCGGTCGGCGTTCTCTGGGAACAGGTACGCGCCTCGGTTCCCGACGCGCCGCTTTACTGGCGTGATGGGAAGCATGCAAGTCCGCTCGGGTCGGCGATTGCGGCGGCATGTATCTTCCGCGCAATTACCGGCGGCGCACTGCCGCAGGCGGACAGCGCTTACTGGACGGATAAGGG
>CALWWT010000237.1 GCA_944385325.1 uncultured Clostridia bacterium
GCGTTCCGAGCGGCGTGTCGCCACTGACTTGTTCGCGACGGTCGCTCCTGCTTCGCAATCCGCTCGGTCGTTAAAATAACAACGTGAGCCAACGCGGCGGGCAGATGGTGCGCGTTTATTTTCCGCACAATGTGGGGGCGGTCATATCAAGAAAGTTTCGCTCAAGCCTTTTCAAAGGCTTGCAGGTCCAGGACAGAGTCCTGGTCGCTCCATCGCAATGGAGCGAAACTCTTATCCCGAAACAGAATCAGGATGGGGAGAGAAAACTGTCCGGTGGACAGTTTTCACGTGGGGAGACCCTATTAAGGGGTCTCCCTATGGGAAAAGACCGTTCGATGCGGTCTTTTCCCATAAATAAGCGCCGGGTGGCGTGTCGGCGCAGACTAGTTCGCGACGGTCGCTCCTGCTCCGCAATTCGCTCGATGGCGAAAATAACAGCCTGAGTAAACGCGCCGGGCAGTGGCTGCGCAGGCACTGCGCCGCGTCCGGGCTTGTCTCGCAGTGGAAAATATGATACAATCAAAACAGAATATTGACAGATAAAGGAAGTTGACATATGCCTATCAAAATGATTGCCAGCGATATCGACGGGACACTGCTGCAAAATGGCGCGACGGAAATTTCTCCGCTGCTGTTCAGACAGGTACTTGCATTGAAAGAACATGGAATCGCCTTTTGTGCCGCATCGGGACGGCAGCATGGGAGTTTGCGCAAGCTGTTTGCACCGGTTGCGGATGATATTTATTTTATCTGTGAAAACGGCGGTATCTGCTTTACCCCGGGCGGAAAGATCGCGGGCAAAACGCCGGTGAAACGGGAGGTTGCCCTTGCAATCAGCCATGCGATTCTGGATGTACCGCAGTTTGAGGTGCTGATTTCAGGAGCCGAGACATGTTATCTTGTTCCCAAGCATCAGGATTATCTCGACCATATCCGCTATTTTGTCGGTAACCATGTGACGATCATTCCCAGCCCGGAAGCAATTGAGGAAGATATCCTGAAGGTATCGGCTTATTGCCCTGACGGTGCGCTGCAATATCAGGAGGAGTGGCGCAGGCGCTGGGGAAGTGAAGTACAGATTGCGCTTGGCGGCAGTCTCTGGCTGGACTGCGGCGTCGCGAGTAAACGGGAAGGGATTCTGACCGTCTGCAAGGCTGCCGGGATCGACCCGTGTGACGTGATGGCGTTCGGCGATAATCATAATGACCTGCCGATGCTGGGCACAGTCGGGCATCCGTATCTGATGCAGGGTACGCCCGCGGAACTTGGCTCCCTTCCGTATCCAAAAGTTGACCGGCCGGAGACGGTTATTGCACAGATTCTGGAAAAAATATGACCGGCACAAACTGTAAAGAATTGCCGATTAAGGGAATGTAAAAGCCGGGTAATGGAAGCATACAATTTTTGAAAAAGTATTGTAAGTTTTTCTGCAAGGGCTTATAATAAGCTTGGGTTTTTATGCCCAAATTCTGCGTTTGAAGATGAAAGGATGGTTGTATGGCTTCCAGGAGTTACGAGATGGATATGTGTTCCGGGCCATTGCCTGGGAAGATTTTGCGGTTTGCGGTACCGCTGATGCTGTCGAGTATTTTGCAGCTGCTGTTTAACGCTGCGGACGTCATAGTAGTGGGACGGTTTGCGGGAAGTACGTCGCTTGCGGCGGTCGGTTCAACGGGTGCGCTGATCAACCTGCTGACCAATGTATTTTTGGGGCTTTCGATCGGCACCAACGTACTGGTTGCCCGGTATTACGGCGCCCATCAGGAAAAGAATATTCATGAAACGATCCACACCTCGATGATGATCGCACTGATCGGCGGCGGGATACTGGTCGTACTGGGGCTGCTGCTGGCAGGTCCGATGCTGGAGCTGATGGGAACGCCGGAAGATGTTCTGGATAAGGCGTCCTTGTATATGCGGATAATTTTTGTCGGATGCCCGGCGATGATGATGTATAACTTCGGCTCGGCGGTGCTTCGTGCCGTCGGCGATACCAAAAGACCGCTGTATTACCTGACGGTAGCAGGTATCCTGAACATTGTACTGAACCTGTTCTTTGTCATCGTTTTCAATATGGACGTCGCCGGTGTCGCGCTTGCAACGATTATATCCCAGTGCCTGTCGATGGCGCTGGTCATCAACTGCCTGCGCAAAGAGGAAGGCGCTTTGAAATTCAGCTTCCGTAAGATGAAGATTCACCGTGAAAAATTCAAGGCAATCCTTCAGATCGGTCTGCCGGCAGGTTTGCAGGGTGCAATCTTCTCGGTTTCCAACGTTCTGATTCAGTCGACCGTCAACTCGTTCGGTTCGATTGCGATGGCAGGAAATACCGCCGCTTCCAATATCGAAGGATTTGTTTATGTCGCAATGAACTCGATGTACCAGTCGGCTATCTCCTTTACCGGCCAGAATATGGGCGCACAGAAGTATAAAAGGGTCAATAAGATCCTGTATACCTGTCAGGGGTATGTCTGCCTGTTTGGTATTACGCTGGGTCTGCTTGCCTACTTCTTCGGAACGGTGCTGCTGGGATTTTATACCAGCGACCCGGAGGTCGTACAGTATGGTCTTTTGAGAATGTCGATCATCTGCCCGACCTACTTTACCTGCGGTATCATGGATACGATGGTCGGCTCGCTGCGCGGCATGGGGTATTCGGTCATCCCGATGATCGTCTCGCTGACGGGTGCATGCGGACTGCGGATTGTCTGGATTTTCACCGTCTTTAAGTTTTTGTCGCCTACGCTGACAACGCTGTACATCTCGTATCCGGTCACCTGGATTGTGACCGCACTGTGCCATATTATCACCTTTATGATCGTCAGACGTCACTTCCCGAAGGACGATGTCGTCCCAGCTACATAACTGTTGAAAACAAATACCTGGCTGCTCCGGTTTCGGAAACAGCCAGGTATTTTTGTTATCTCTTTTTAGGGGTAAAGTATTTCTTTTTGATCTCTTCAACCGGCATTTCCAGCCCGGTCCAGATTTTGAAGGAAGCCGCTCCCTGGTACAAAAGCATATACAGCCCATTAAAGGTCCTGCATCCCGCCTGACGTGCAAGGGCAAGCAGCTTTGTCTCCATCGGTTCATAGATCATATCGCTGACCACCAGGTCTTTGTGGAACCATCCGGGATCGGTAATCAGGCTCTGACCTTCCAGATCGGGCGCCATACCGACCGGCGTTGTATTCACCAGCAGGTCAGCAGACCCGACAGCTTTTTTCAGAGCGTCCTGGTCAGCCAGCAGGTGGAACCGTACATCGCACCGGGTACGGGTTTGCAGCTGATCGACGATGCGCAGCAGCTCCGGACGTGCGTGAGCATTAAACAGGTCAATCTGTGAAGCACCGTCCAGCGCTGCCTGAACCAGCGCCGATACTCCGGCACCGCCGGCACCCAGCTGTACAATCTTTTTGCCGTGCAGGTCGTCTAAACCGGTTGCGTCCTTTGCCGAAAGCAGATAGCCGATGCCATCGGTAGTGGTGCCGGTGAGAATGCCGTTTTCGTTGATAACGGTATTGACGGCGCCGCAGATTTCAGCGGCAGGGGAAAGCCGGTCACAGAAAGGTACCATCTCCCGTTTGAGCGGCATGGTCAGGTTAAACCCTCTGACACCGATCGCTTTAAGTCCTTTTATTGCGTCTGCCAGCTGTTCCGGTTTTACGTCAAAAGCCAGATAACGCGCGTCCAGCCCATGATGGAGAAAGGATGCGTTATGCATCTGCGGAGAGATACTGTGCGCAACGGGACTGCCAAGCAGACAGTAAAGTGCGGTATGTCCGGTGATTTCCTGTTTCATAGCCATCGTCCTCTTTTTGAAAATTTATTTTTATTGTAACAAATCCGTCTGATGTTGTCAAATCAGGTGGAAAAAAAGTTGTCCAGTTATTTTAACAAACTGTCTGATTTTTGAAAACATAGCGCTGTCATTTTTGTTTAAAAACTGGTATAATAAAGAAAATAATGTCAGAAAAAATACACTTTGAAAGGCAGGTATCCTTCTGATGAACAAAACCGATTTCCAAAATCCGCGCGGCTGCAAGGCTCTTGACCAGGCACAGTCTCCCTTTTGGTTCTGGAACGACAAGCTGGAAGATGACGAGATTCTCCGGCAGCTGAAACTGATGACCGAGGCAGGTATTACCTGTTCGGCTCCCCATGCCCGGAGTGGGTATGTCGGGGATTATATGACCGAGGAATGGTTCGGACGGATTCAGACGGTGCTTGACTATAAAAAGGCGCATGATGAACCGGTCTGGATTTATGACGAGTTCAACTGGCCGGCAGGCAGCTGCAACGGTGCGGTCAGCCGGGATGAAAAGCTCCGTGAACGTTTTTTGTATTTTACCCGGTATGATGTTCCTGCCGGAACGCTGTTCCATGCCAACCTGCGCCCGTTCGGGATTACAGGCCGTCCGGAAGGGGATTTCGATTCGCTCCCGAAAAACCTGTTCTGCTATGACGCCGAGACGATGGAACCGGTTCCGCTGACACCTTACATGAAGCCTCAGATTATCCGGCATATGCAGATCGGAATGAAGGATTTTGAGCTGCTGCGTGACCGTGATACCGTTGTCTATCAGGTGCAGCTGCTGATCGACCCGTATGATGAGGGAGGACGCGGCCAGCCCAACTACCTCAAAAAGGAAGCAACCGACCGGTTTATCCAGCTGACCTATGAACGTTACCTTGAGCGGTTCCCGCAGGAGATGGGCAGCACGATCAAAGCGTTTTTCAACGACGAGACCCGGTTTGCCCATTCCTTCCCCTGGACCGACCAGCTGCCTGAAAAATTCCTTGAGATGAAAGGGTATGATATCCGCAGCTGTCTTCCCGACCTGATTCTGCCGGGAGATAAGGCCGGACGGACAAGGGTCGATTATTACGACGTCGTTGCACAGCTGTACAAGGAAAATTACCACGGTCGTCTGCGCGACTGGCTGGAAGGACACGGCATTGACTATACCGCCCATCTGCTGGGTGAGGAGACGATCGGCGGGCATACCCGTTATTCCGCCGACTTTATGCGCCAGGTGGACGCGATGAGCCGTCCGGGCGTCGACCATCTGGGTAAAGGCATCGGCAGCCTGAACATTAAGTTTGCGACCTCTGCCGGCGAATGCTACGGCAAAGACGGCGCACAGGTTGAAGTTTTTGCAGGCTGCGGCTGGGATCTCAGCTTTGCAGAATATCTGCGGATGGTTTCCTGGATGTATTTGCAGGGGATCAAGACGATCGTCAATCACGGATTTTTCTATTCCATCCGGGATGAGCGGGCAAACGACTGGCCGCCGTCCGAGTTTTTCCAGTGGGCGCACTGGGATCGGATGCCGGAAGCCAACCGGATGACCCGGCGGATGTATGGGCTGCTGACCGGCGGACGGCAGGAAACCGATGTCCTGGTATACCATCCGCAGGAAGCCTTCTGGCTGCACTATATCGGTCAGCAGGGTTACCAGACGATGTATCAGCGCGGTCCGCTGCTGGCAGACAGCCGTGCTGTCCAGATCGACCGGGATGAACAGCTGCTGCTGACCGGTCTTTTGGAACAGAACATTGACTTTACTGTCTTCCCGTCGGATGCAGCCAGACTGTTTAAAGTGGTGGACGGAAAACTGGTCAACCAGCGCACCGGCGCGGAATATAAGGCGTTTGTACTGCCGATGGCGGAAGTTGTGCCGGTTGAAACGGCACGGCTGCTGGATGCGTTTGCCCGTCAGGGAGGATACCTCTGCCTGATGGATTGTATGCCGGTGTACGGGATGCGTAAAGAGGACGATACCGAGGTAAAAGCTGTTTTTGAAGCACTCAAAGCGGAAGGAAAACTGCACTTTATTGCGGATGCTTCGGATGCCGGAACGCTTGGCAGCTGGCTGGATACTGTCGTACCGTCTCCGCTGACGATCGTTGAGGGAATGTCCACCTGTCCCAATAACCACCGCTGCTATCCGGAATGGATTGTTGACCCGGTCATGCACAATGACGAGGATTTGTCGGGTGTCGCTTATATCCGTTACCGCAAGGGTGATACGCGGGAATACTTCTTTGTCAACTTTACCGGCGAACCGCAGCAGCTGACCGTCCGCGTTCCGTCCGCGGCTCTTCCCGAGGTATGGGAGACCTTTACCGGTGAAATCACGCCTGCAAAGCAGCTTGCAGTTTCAGACGGGGTTTATGAGGTGCAGCTGACTCTCCAGCCCAATGTCGGCACCGTCTTGATGACCTGGATTTGACCCGTTTGCAGACATTTTTACTGACAGATCGATATATTTTTTGCCGTCCGGGAACAGGGTGAATCTCTGTTCCCGGATTTGACGCTGTGGAGAGGATATAGTATAATAAAAACAGAAAAACCGGTTGTGCAAAGGAGGCAGTATTCGATATGAAACGTGCGGTAGTTGTCGGAAGCCTGAATTTGGACTATTCGATTGGACTGGAAAGAATGCCCAAACCGGGACAAACGGTCCCGGCAGATTCCCTGCGGCTGAGCCCCGGCGGAAAAGGGGCAAATCAGGCCTATGCGCTTGGCAAACTGGGATGTGAAACGGCGATGATCGGTGCGGTCGGAAAGGACGACGCAGGACGGCTGCTGACAGGGAACCTCCGTTCGGTTGGGGTGGATGTCTCCGGTATCCGGGAAAGTGATACTCCGACTGGTCAGGCGTTTATCACGGTCGAGAGGACAGGGGAAAATGCGATTATTATTCTTTCCGGAGCAAATGGTGAAGTATCTCCTGCGGATATCGACAGGTGCAGAAAGCTGCTCGAGGACGCTGATTGCCTGGTCATGCAGCTGGAAATCCCGGTGGAGACGGTGCTTTACGCCGCAAAGCTCGCAAAGTCGCTTGGCAAGACAGTTGTCCTTGACCCGGCGCCTGCCGTCAGCGGGCTGCCGGAAGAACTGTTTGCGCTGGCGGATTTTGTCAAGCCAAATGAGACGGAACTGGCTGTACTGACCGGAATGCCGGCTGATACGGTCACACAGTGTGAAACGGCAGCAAAGGTATTGCTGCAAAAGGGTGCGGGCACGGTGCTCGTTTCGCTGGGCAGCAAAGGTGTGCTGGCAGTCGGAAAGAAAAATGAAAGCATACTGGTTCCGGCAGTGGAATCAAAGGTCGTCGATACGACGGCAGCGGGCGACTGTTTTACCGCCGCGTTTGTATCTGCCTATGACGGCGATCTGAAAAAGGCGCTGGTTTATGCCAACACTGCCGCATCGATTGCGGTATCCCATCCGGGCGCCCAGGCGTCCATCCCGTCGGCGGATGAGGTCAGGGAAAAACTTTCGTAAAATTTGCCCGGTGCAGAGTTTACCATCTGTTTGTTGACAAACCGGATGCTTTTGCGGTACACTGGAAAAAATGGCAATCGGAAAGAAGGATGGATATGCCGCTTTTTGACAAACCCAAACTGACCCAGGAGGAAAAAATCCGCCGGGCATGTGAAGAAGGCGACGATAAGTATATTGCTAAATGCATGAAAAAGGGAAAAGCGCTGCTCTTGCAGACGGTGCGTATACTCGGTGAGGAACAGATGGACCCCTATATGCCCAAGCTATTTGAGTTGCTGACCTCACCTGACCGTGACAAGCGGCTGGCGGCGGCGTATGCACTGGGTGAGATGCGGTATTCGACCGCAATTACCTTCTTGGTGCGTCAGCTGGAAGAGGAAGAGGACGAGGAAGTCCGTGAGGAAATCCAGAAGGCGATCGCCAAATTCCGTGGATAGATACAAAAGGACCCCGGTACGGAAGATAACCGTACCGGGGTTTTGTCATGCTGTCAGATAGTTGCCGCGCAAACTGCGCGTTGTACCGTTCGGCATAAAAGCCGCGTCGATTGCCCATGGGTAAAGGTCAAAAATGCCGAACGGAGGTACATCACCGTCAGTTTATCAAGACGCAAAGCGCTCCGCCCAGGGTTACCGGACGGAGCGCTGTTTCATTCATTTCAGCAAATGCCGATCAGATCAATATCTCTTGCGTGCGACGTAAGAGGTATGCAGGATATGATGTGCTTTTTCGCTGCCGGGTTCACCGAGGTACTCATTGTACAGCTCGATGATGGAAGGATTTTGATGAGACTTGCGGATGGTCAGTGCCTCGTCCTCGGCATACAGAGCCTTTGCACGGATAGCGCGGACATCGTTAAAGTTCTTGACAGCAGCCGGGACAAAAGGCTGTCCGCCGCCGTTGACACAGCCGCCAGGGCAGGCCATAACTTCGATGAACTGGTAATCTGCCTCACCGTTGCGGACAGCGGTCAGCAGCTTCTTGGCGTTGGCAAGTCCGGAGCAGATCGCGACCTTGAGGGTCACGCCGCCGACGGTATAGGTTGCTTCCTTGATGCCTTCGGTGCCGCGGACAGC
>CALWWT010000238.1 GCA_944385325.1 uncultured Clostridia bacterium
TCCAGATAGATGTAGTCATCCCAGTAGTGGATACCGTCTTCAGCGTCGCAGCTGATACCGATACCCGGCCCATAGATTTCAGTCAGACCGTAGATATCATACAGTGTGATACCCAGCTCGGATTTGATGCGGGCGCGCACCTTGTCGCCCCAGCGTTCGGAGCCGATAACGCCTTTTTTGAGGGCGATTTTGTCTTTCAGCCCGCGTTTTGCGACTTCCTCAGCCAGCAGCAGCGCATAAGATGAAGTTGCCGAGATAACCGTAGACTGCAAATCGACCATCATTTGCAGCTGTTTTTCAGTATTGCCCGGACCCATCGGAATCGCCATCGCGCCCAGCTTTTCCGCGCCCAGCTGGAACCCGATACCAGCCGTCCACAGCCCATAACCGGGTGTGATCTGGATGCGATCCTCTTTGCCGATACCGGCAAGCTCATAGCACCGCGCAAACATAATTGCCCAGTCGTCGACGTCCTTTGCGGTATAGGGGATAATGACCGGTTTACCGGTCGTGCCGGACGAGGAATGGATACGGACGATCTCGCTGTCCGGAACCGCCTGAATCCCGAGCGGGTAGGCGTTGCGGAGGTCGTCTTTGGAAGAGAAGGGAAGCTTTTCAAAATCTTCCTGCGAATGGATACCGTCAATCCCAAGTTCACGGTACATCTTTCCATAGTAACTGTCAGATTTCAGCAGCCGCTGGATCTGGCTGTTGATCAGTTCGAGTTGTTTGCTGTTCAGCTGCATGATCATCACCTGCTATTTGTATCATAATAAGTTTTGCTCAAAACGGAGCGTTTATTTTGCTGCAATACTTTTATAGTATTCCTCGCCGATCGTCAGAGCTTTTGCATTGATTTCGCGGAATTTTTCCGGAACCCTCATTTTGACCGACTCCCGGACGATTTCTTCCGGCAAACCGGTCGCACCGGCAGCCAGCGCGATACCCAGCATCACGACGTTGAAATATCTGACCGACCCAAGCTCCGCGCAAAGTTCTCCCGGGTCAGCGGTAATCACTTTTTTCACCCGTTTTGTCAGGAATTCCAGCATCGGTTCCGCCTGATAACTGCCGCCCGAAAGGGAAGCCGTGACCGGCATGACGGCGGTATTGCTGACAATGACCGTACCGTCTTTACGCAGCAGCGGGAGATTCCGCACCGCTTCGCCCGGCTCAAACGCCAGCATCAGCGACGCGCACCCGGACGGAATCAGCGGGGAATAACTCCCGCCAATCCGGACATGGCTTGTGACCGAGCCGCCGCGCTGCGCCATACCGATCGTTTCAGCGGAATGGACGGTTTCACCGGCAGCCATTGCCGAAGCCGCCAGCAGCTTGGACACCAGCACGATACCCTGACCGCCGACGCCGCACAGAAGAATATCCTTGTTCATGTTCCGTCCCTCCTTAGACCCTGATTGCACCAGTCGGGCAGACCTGAGCGCACAGACCGCAGCCATTGCACAGACTCTCATCGACCGCGACCTTGCCGTCCCGAATCACCAGACCCGGGCATCCGATTTCCCGGATACATTTTTTGCACTGGATGCAGTTTTCCGCGATTTCGGCGGGTTTTCCGGGCTTAACGCCGGCAATGCACGGGCTGCGGAAGATAACCGCGGTCACGCCGTCGGTTTCAGCGCAATCTCTGACTGCTTCGACCGCTGCTTTCAGGTCGAGCGGATTGACGACGCGGATTTTGCTGACACCCATCCCTTCCAGGATTTTGACCGGGTCGATTTTTGCGACGATATCGCCCATCATGGTCTTGCCAGTACCCGGATTCGGCTGATGACCGGTCATAGCGGTGGTCGAGTTGTCCAGCAGGACAAGCACCATTTTTGCATTATTATACAGTGCATTCACCACTCCGGTCATGCCCGACGCAAAGAAGGTCGAGTCGCCGATAAACGCAAAGTTGACGCTGTCGGGATTTGCCCAGTGCAATCCCTGCGCCATCGTCACACCGGCACCCATGCACAGACAGGTATCGACCATATCCAGCGGCATTGCGTTGCCCAGCGTATAACATCCGATATCGCCGCAGAAATTCGCCTTTTTGCCCTTCATAGCGACCTTGACCGCATAGAAGGAAGCCCTGTGCGGGCATCCGGCACAGAGTACCGGCGGACGAACCGGCAGAGCGGGCGCATCCGATAAATCAGGAGCCTTGCCGCCGTCGAAATTACTGCCTACAAATGCCGCGACGATTGGACGCAGCGAATCAGCGGAATTTTCACCCGCGTGCGGAACATCACCCGTCCGTTTGCCGCGTATGGTCAGCGGCAGATGGTGGATACCGGCAAGCTTCTGGACAGATTCTTCCAGATAAGGGGAAAGCTCCTCGACACAAAGCAGTTCTTTTACACCGGCGAGTGCTTTCAGCAGGAAATTTTCCGGCATCGGAAAAGGCGTACCGACCCGAATCAGCTTGACATCGGTGCCTTTAATAACCTCTTTGAGGTAAGCATAGCTGACGCCGCCGGTCAGGATAGCTTTTTCGGCGTTTTGTGCACCCTCGACCGTGTTGTACCGGTAATCGGAAAATTCGCGACCGAGTTCCGGGTTTCTCGTTTCAATCCGGACGTGGTTTAAGTAGGACGACCGCGGGAAGATGACCCAGCGCGCGGTATCCTTTTTAAACCCGGGAGCGGGTTTAGGGGAGAACTGTTCCGGGATTTCGACAGCTGCGTAACCGTGGCAGACTCTGGTTGTCGGACGGAACAGGACGGGCGTATGGTACTTTTCCGAGACGGCAAACGCATCCTGAATCATCTGGAAAGCCTCTTCAGGTGTTGCCGGGTCAAATACCGGGATACGGGCGAATTCCGCAAACCGTCTGGTATCCTGTTCAGTCTGGGAGGAGATCGGGCCGGGGTCATCAGCCGATACCACGACCAGACCGCCTTCAACACCGACGTATGCAAGGCTCATCAGCGGGTCAGACGCGACATTCAGTCCGACCTGTTTCATTGTTACGAGGGAACGCATCCCGGAGTAACTTGCAGCGGCTGCGACTTCAAGGGCGGCCTTTTCATTAACCGACCATTCGATATGTACCGAACCGTCGTTCCATTTAGCGGCGGTTTCGATGATTTCAGAGGATGGTGTACCGGGATAACCTGCAATCAGCCCGACACCGGCGGAAAGAGCACCGAGTGCGATTGCACCGTTACCCATCAGATATTCCTGTTTCATAATTTATCACCTGATTCGAACGAAGAAGAAATTGTGCGCACATACTACCAGGTGGTTTGACCGACGCGCAGAGCGTCGGTGTAATGTTTCGCACAATGTGGGTACGATAATGATATAAAAGTTTTACTCGATTTTTTTCAAAAAATCGCGGGAGTCCAGAGGGCTGGCCCTCTGGGAGCTACCGATACGCACGATCTAACGATTTGTTTTCGCCGTCACTGGCTCAGGAAGGGGGATGGGGAAAACCAAGCAAGGGGTTTCCCCTGTGAAAAGTCCGCTCGATGCGGGCTTTTCACATAAACGAGCGAGCATGTCACTTCCGGTTTACGCAGTCTGTGGAACTACGTGGGCCGGCACGGCGCTGACAAATTTTTGACCGCTGCCCCTCGTCGACTGTCCGGTGGACAGTCGTGCGACGGACGCGGTGTCCGCGCTGACCAGTTCGCGATGATCGCTCCTGCTTCGCAATCCGCTCGGCCGTGATGTAACAACCTTGGCGAACGCGCCGGGGAGGCAGTACAATTTGTTTTATTGCAAACTCTGCGCACACACTGCCCATCTGTTCACGCGAGCGGCGGAATGCTTCCGCTGACCAGTTTGCGATAGTCAACCGCACAAATCCGGAAGAAAATACCATAATATACAAAGACAGGCGACCGATCGATACCGGCCGCCCGGGGTTACATGACTATAAAGATACCAAAATTAAATGCGTTCAGCGACCAGATCGCCCATTTCAGAGCAGGAGACTTTCGTCATACCATCGCTCATGATATCGGTGGTACGGTAACC
>CALWWT010000239.1 GCA_944385325.1 uncultured Clostridia bacterium
CGCTGCATGAGCGGTAAGGCAAGCGTCCTCATCCGCGGCAAACGTGCAAAGGTAATCGGCAATGTCTGTATGGACCAGATTATGGTGGATGTCACCGACATTCCCGGTGTATCGGAGGAAGATATCGTCACTATCGTCGGAACGGACGGAAACGACTGCATCACCTTTGATGAACTGGCCGGATATGCTGACACCATCAGTTATGAGCTGTTCTGCCTGATTGGCAAACGGGTTCCGAGAGTATACTACCGTGATGGAAAGGAAGTCGGAGCCGTCAACTACCTGATCGATGAACCGCTGACTAACCTGCCGGAATAAGGGCATCTTGACATAAAAATTGCAGGGTGTTATAATTTATCTGTCAATCTTTAACAGTTTATTTCCGAGCAGGAAGGATGGTTTATATGACAAATGTTGTATTGGATTCGCTCAAGAGCCGCCGCAGCTGCCGCAGCTATCAGCCGCAGCAGATTACTAAAGATGAGCTCGCAGCCGTTTTGGAAGCTGGAACCTGGGCACCGACTGCAATGGGCACTCAGGAACCGCTGATCGTTGTCGTTCAGGACCCCGAAAAAATCGCGCGGATTGAACGGATGAACGCTGCTGTTATGGGCAATCCGGACGGCCATCCTTTTTATGGGGCACCGACACTGCTGATTGTATTTGCGGATGCTTCCCGCGGAGGTGTATTCGTGGAAGACGGAAGCCTTGTCATGGGCAACCTTCTCAATGCCGCGCACGCTGTGGGACTCGGAAGCTGCTGGATTCACCGTGCACGTGAAGTCTTCCAGACCGAAGAAGGCAAGGCAATGATGAAACAGTGGGGTATCCCGGAAAATTACGCCGGTATCGGCAACTGCATCCTTGGGTACCCGGTTCAGGAAGCTCCTGCCAAACCCAGAAAAGATGGCTATGTAATTTTTGACTGATGATATCATTGTAAAGCCGTGGCAATCATCTCCTGCCACGGTTTTATTTATATTTCTGCTGCCGGTCAAACTATCCTTTGCCGGAAACAGAATGGGAGGATGACGGATGAAAGAAAATATACTGATCGTCGACGACGAAGAGGAAATTGCGGAACTGGTCGGTGTCTACCTGAAAAATGAGGGCTTCACCGTTTTGATCTGTCACAACGGAGCCGACGCACTCGCCTGTGTGGAACGGGAAGAAATCAGTCTTGCGGTGCTGGATGTCATGCTGCCGGATACCGACGGGTTTACCCTTTGCCGCAAGATACGCGAGCAGCATCTTTTCCCGATTGTCATGCTGACGGCAAGGGTCGAGGATATCGATAAGATTACCGGGCTGACCATCGGCGCGGATGATTATATCACCAAGCCGTTCAATCCGCTTGAACTGGTTGCGCGAATCAAGACCCAGCTTCGCCGGTACCTGCGGTATGACCGCGGCGGAATGCCGGAAGGAAACAGTCAGGAGGACAGCATCCATATCCGCGGACTGTCCATCTTCCGCAGCCAGCATAAATGCACCCTGAACGGCAAAGAACTGACGGTAACGCCGACCGAATTCAATATATTATGGTACCTGTGCAGCCATCGCGGCAAAGCGGTTTCTTCGGAGGAACTGTTTGAAGCGGTCTGGAAAGAAAAATATCTGGACAGCAACAATACCGTGATGGCGCATATCGCACGGCTCCGGGAAAAAATGCAGGAGCCGCCGCGTCATCCAAAATATATCAAAACCATCTGGGGAGTTGGATATACCATTGAATAACAACCAAAAACCGCGGCACAGCCAGCTCAGCCGCCAGATTTTACTGCAATATCTGCTGTCCATTGCCGGCACTGGCATCCTGTATATTCTGCTGGTTTTTCTGCTGTGGCTGATTGCCCAGAGTTTTGTATGGCAGCCGTGGGACCCGCTCTACCAGCTACTGCACTGGATCAAGGACAATATCGTCCTTGTATTTACCGGTACACTGGCAGCCATCTGGGCGATCATCACCTATCTGTTTATCAAACGCCCGCTGCGTTATCTCGACCGGATGATCGAAGCTGCCAAGCAGCTGGCTGCACCGAATGAACAGGAAATCCTTCTGCCAAAGGCGATGAAGACGGTACAGGACGAGATGAATCTGGTACGGGAACAGGCGCTGCGCAACGCCTATGCCGCACGGGAAGCCGAACAGCGTAAAAACGACTTGATTGTCTATCTCGCCCATGACCTGAAAACTCCGCTCACCAGCGTGATCGGATATCTGAATCTGTTGCAGGATGAGCCGCAGATTTCACCTGAACTGCGTGCACGGTATACCGGTATCGCGCTGGATAAAGCATTGCGGCTGGAAGAGCTTATCAACGATTTCTTTGATATCACCCGCTTTAACCTGACCACCCTCACCCTTGAGCCGGAACGCATCAATTTCAGCCGGATGCTGGAACAGGTCACCTGCGAATTCCAGCCTATTCTTGCTGAAAAGGGGCTGGAATGGGAAACGGTCATCCAGCCGGATATATCTATTCTCTGTGACCCGGACAAAATTGAAAGGGTT
>CALWWT010000240.1 GCA_944385325.1 uncultured Clostridia bacterium
AGGTCCAGGGGCGCAGCCCCTGGGCGCGCGTAAGCGCGCAACCCCCCCTAAAAACGTAGCCATTGCCGCAGCAAGCGGCAATGGCGGATGAAGAGTATGCACATCGGATTTTATCGACAGTCTGAAACTGCTGCCGGTTTAAATCCGGCAGCAGTTGAGAATTTGTTTATACAGATTTTAGGAAAAAATCAACGGCATTTTGCCAGCAATTCTTCCCACTTTTTATCGACATACTTCTGCGCTTCTTCAATGGTCCATTCATTACCAGGTTTGAAGCAGTGTTTGAATCTGCCCTGAAGGCGCATAAATTCCTCGACCGGAAGCTTCTGTTTCGGCTCATAGGTCAGTTTCCAGACGCCATTTTCCACCTCATACAGCGGCCAAACGCAGGTCTCGACCGCCATTTTACAGATTTTTGCAAAATCAGAAGCATCATACTGCCATCCACGAGGACAAGGAGACAGGACGTTGACAAAAGCGGGTCCTTCGGTATAAATCGCCTTATGCGCCTTTTCATGGAAGTCCTTCATATTTCCGATAAAGGTCGTCTGTGCGGCATAAGGGATTCCATGCGCAACCATAACCTGGGTAAGATCCTTTTTGTTCTGTACTTTACCGGTCGAGCAGGTTCCGGAAGGCGTTGTCGTCGCGTTTGCAAAACGCGGTGTAGAAGAAGAACGCTGGATACCGGTGTTCATGTACGCTTCGTTGTCGTAGCAGAAGTAGGTATAGTCATGTCCTCTCTCCATCGCGCCGGAAAGCGACTGCAAACCAATATCATAAGTTCCGCCGTCGCCGCCGATGGCAAGTACCTTGATTTTCTCATCCGGAGAAATTTTACCGCGTTTTTGCAGTACCTTAATGGCAGTCTCTACACCGCCGGCAACCGCCGAGGTATTCTCAAACGCAACATGGATGTAAGAATCTTCCCATGCGGTGAACGGATAAAGAAAAGACGATACTTCCAGACAGGAAGTCGCGTTGCAGATAACAGCCTTGTCTTCCGGATCGACTGCGCGCAGCATCGCACGGGCAGTGATTCCGGCGCCGCATCCGGCACAAAGACGGTGACCGCTGGCAAAACGCTCCGGTTTGGCCAGCTCCTGTTTCAGATTATAGCCCATTGTCTTTTCCTCCTTTATACCGTCGGCTCGCGCAGGTCGCGCTGACCCATATGGTTATAAACCGGTCCACGCTGACCTGTCTCGACCATCTTCATCAGCCGGTTAAATACCCGCTCGATATCTTCCGTTGCACAGTCACGTCCGCCCAAACCATACACAACGTCGATCATCATCGGACGTTTTTCCAGATCATAGCATGCGCTTCTGACCTCATAAAAGAGCGGTCCGCCGTCTGCCGCAAAGCCTTCCGATTTATCCATGACAGCTACAGCCTTGACATGCGCAAGCGCCGCTGCCAGTTCTTCCGCCGGGAACGGACGGAAAACACGAACTTTGATCATGCCGACCTTTTTCCCCTGGGCACGCAGTGCGTCAACCTCGACCCGCGCAGTACCGGCAGTTGAACCGATGACGACGATCGCGGCTTCAGCGTCTTCCATGCAATACTCTTCAAAAAAGCTGTATTTTCTGCCGGTCATCTTTTCAAACGCTTCAGCAACTTCAATGATACGTTTTTTCGCATTTTTCATTGCTTCCGCCTGCTGTACCTTATGTTCCATATAGTACGGGCAGGTATCGTACGGACCGACTGCCAGCGGCTCTTCTTTGCCGACCAGCGCAGCTTCCGGGTGATACTCACCCACAAAATCCTTGACCAGTTCGTCTTCGACAAGCTCAATATTCTCAACCGCATGAGATGTAATAAAACCATCCTGGCAGACCATGACCGGAAGCCTTACTTCTTTATCTTCACCAATCGGCATCGCCTGCAAATAGTTATCATAGACTTCCTGGTTATTTTCCGCATACAGCTGAATCCAGCCGGCATCCCGTGCACCCATTGAGTCGGAATGGTCGTTGTTGATGTTGATCGGTCCGGTCAGCGCACGGTTGGCAACCGCCATGACGATCGGCAGCCGCATCGAAGCCGCAACATACAAAACCTCGTACATGTACGCAAGACCACAGGAAGATGTGGCAGTGATCGCACGGGCACCGGCAGCCTCAGCACCGATACAGGTGGACATCGACGAATGCTCCGACTCAACCGTCACAAACTCGGTATCGACCTTGCCGTCTGCCGCATACTGGGCAAAATACTGCGGGATCTCGGTCGAAGGCGTGATTGGAAAAGCGGCAAATACATCCGGGTTGATCTGCTTCATCGCGTATGCAACCGCTTCATTGCCGGAAAGACGTTCACGAATTGCCATTACTTTTCCTCCTCCTTTTCCATCCGGATTGCGCCGAAAGGACATACCTTTGCGCAGATGCCGCATCCCTTGCAGTGGTACAAATCAAAATCCAGCCGTTTGCCGTCCCTTACCGGGATCGAACCGTCCGGACAATAGGGCGCACACAAAAGGCACTGTTTACATTTTTCCGCTTCCCAAACCGGCAGGTCAGAACGCCAGTCACCGGTTTTGACCACTTTGGAAGTTCCGCCGCCGCAAATCTCGCCGCCGGGTGTCAGTTCCTGCCATGCACAGGACTCATGGATATCGCCAGCCTTTATCATAATCCTTGTTCATTCCTTTCTATCGGGAACGTTCAGCCTTCCCGTACCTGCT
The DNA here is from genome assembly GCA_944385325.1 of uncultured Clostridia bacterium. GTDB lineage: Bacteria > Bacillota > Clostridia > Oscillospirales > Ruminococcaceae > Faecivivens. The sequence goes on from CALWWT010000240.1 coordinate 2,696, forward strand.
GCATAGCCATCCGCAATGCGTTCATATTTCCTTCGATAACCTGGGGCTTGGTCGCAAACTTATGCTGGAAAGACGCCAGCATATCGCTGACAAACCGTTCCGGCTCCACAACGCCCGAAACCTTGACAACTGCTGCCAGCATGGGCGTGTTCGGGAAATAGCGTCCCAGCGCTTCTTCCGAAATCCGGCGGGCATCGATTGTGCAGACCTTTCCGGTGTATCCGCCAAGCATCGGACGCAGTTCCTCAGGAGAACGTTCACTGTTGATAATGATCGCGCCGGTTTCCTTAAGCCCAGCGGTAACATCCACGCTTCCCAGCAGCGTTTCATCGACGACAACGACATAATCCGGATGGTAAATGTTGGAATGAATCGTGCATCGGCTGTCACTGATTCTGTTATAGGCGGTGATTGGTGCACCCATCCGTTCGGGTCCGTATTCCGGGAACCCCTGCACATACTTTCCGGATGCAAAAGCAGCATCGGCAAGCAGCAGACAGGCGGTCTTTGCGCCCTGTCCGCCGCGCCCATGCCAGCGAATTTCAGTCATGGTACTCATGCTTGATCGTTTCCTTTCTGTCTGAAGATTGTCCTTCCACTGCGTACAAATCGCAAGTAAACTGTCCACTTTCATACTTGTCAGACAACTTGAATGGTTACATTATATTCCGATATTTTCGCTTTGTCAACAGCATTTTACCGGTTTTTTCAAAATTATGGATATATTTTTTGTCTGGTAAAATATTTTTGTTTTCAAATCTGTCCGTGTATTGTGGACTATGCGTCAAAACATCCCGAGCTTTTCAAATGGAATCATCTAAAAAGGACCGGCTTTTATATCCATTTCACCGGAAAATACAACAAAAACCGGTCTGAACCCATCTTCAAACCGGTTTGATATAGGCAAATATGTTTTTGATACAAAGACAGTTGTATTTGGTAATTATACCACGATACTCACCATAGCGGCAGACCGTCATCCGTCTGCGCGCAGACTGTCCCGGATGATCCCGCAGATGACCGGACGCAGCCGCCCAAGATCCTCCGGTTCACCGCGAATAATCGACGAATATGCAACACTGCCGCACATCGACACCAGACAATACACCCGTCTGACCAGTTCCTCTTCGCTTTTTCCGCACAGCTGGGCATGTCGGCGCATATCGTTGCGCAGCGACTGCCAGACCGCGTTTCCGGTCGCATTCATCTTCTCGCGGAAAGCAGGCCAGCGGAACCCGCGTTCAATAAACCCGAGCAGCGGCTTATTCCCTTCAAAAAAGTCGAGCAGCGCACCTGCCAGAAAGGTCATATCCTCCGCAAAATCACCTGTCCGGGAAGCACACATCTTCAGATATGCCTCTTCCAGAATCTGCCGCGACACGACGGTCACAACTGCGGTCATGATGTCCTGCTTATCCCTGAAATACAGATAAAAGGTGCCTTTTGCAACACCTGCGCTCTCTGTGATATCACCCACACTGGTCGTTTCCATACCCTGTTTTAAAAACAGGGTATAAGCTGCCTGCATCAGCGCCGCCTTTTTCTTTTGCTTTTTGAGTTCAATTTTCATGACATATTATTCCAGCAATCCGCGCATTTTCAGGTGATGATACAGCGCTCCAAACATATTCGCCTCATTATGGAACTGGCAGGGGCAGATATGTACCTGCGGATAAAAAGCAGAATATCTGGCAAGCGGATTATTGGCATTCAGATTTTCCGCTTTCTTTTGGAGCATTTCCAGCAGCATCGGTTCCCTTGAAATACCACCGCCGATTGCAACAACGTCCAGGTCGAGTAATGCGGTCATATTATACACCTGACCGACAATCTCGTCACAGGTCTTATCCAAAATCGCCATAACTGCCGGGTCGCCTGCTTTTGCCAATTCAAACAGCTTGAAGCCGTCCATTTCAGATGGCTGCATTCCCTTGGCATATGCCGCCTTCATGCACATGCCCATCGCCGAGTCGGACGAAAAACCGGCAGCCATATTCAAAGGATTGGCAATATCATTGGTCATATAGCTCATTTCGCCTGCCGAGAAACGGCGTCCGCGGACGATCTTTCCGTCCACAATAATCCCGCCGGCAATGCCCGTCCCCAGCGCAATGACCGCGCCATTCTGCACGCCCTGCAAAGCGCCTTTCCAATATTCAGCCAGCACCGCACATTTGCCGTCGTTTTCCAGCGTGCAGGGCACACCAAAGTGTTCGGTCATAATGGCAGCCAGCGGCTGACCTGCCGCAAACAAAAACGCGCCGCCGGAATAGCAGTATCCCTTTTCCGCGTCGTTGACACCTGGGAAGCTCATTGCAATGCCGTCCACCTCGCCTTTCAGCGGCTGATAGACAGGGTCCAGCAATGCAAGATACTTTTCAACCGAGTCCAGTTCACCTTCCACTTTAACCTCTTTACCGGACGACTGTTCTGATATTGCCGCGGTATTGAGTGAATTAGTCGGGATTTTGGGAAGCATCTGAAGAATATTTCCGTCGCTGTCCATGACGCTGGGTTTGATAAAGGTCCCGCCGTTATCGATTACAAGATATTTTGCCATATCGATCACCATTCCTTGTTGGATTTACCAGTTTTATTTATTTATTGTAACATTTTCTGCTCATTTTTGCAACATCAGCTGGATAAATCCCCTGGAAATCAATTTTGAGAGATCAGGTGGTTTACCGTCCACCTTTCCCGCCGCGTTACGGCGGGAAAGGCTACGTTTTTTGGAAAGGCTGCTCGCGGAGCGCGCAACCCCTAAAAAAACGTAGCCGTTGGCGCGGCAAGCGGCAACGGCGGACAAAAATCAGAAATATTGATTTTATCGACAAGCTGAAATTATTTCAATTATTTCTAAAAATTGATTTCCGTGGACAGATCCTTTCTCAACCGTTAAACTGACAGGAATGGCAATCATATCCCGTCAATCAAAGCCTGCGCGCAGACGTTCCAGCGCCTTTTTTTCAATCCGCGAAACATAACTGCGGCTGATGCCCAGTTTTTCAGACACCTCCAGCTGAGTCTGCGGACGGTCGCCGGTCAGACCATAACGCAGGGTAATAATTGTCCGTTCCCGTGGTGTGAGGGTATTGCGGATCAGCTGATGCAACCTTTCGCTGTCCATTTTGAGGTCGACCGTTTCAGCAATGTCCGTCTCATCGGCAATCAGGTCAAACAGAGTGAGCGGATTACCATCGCGGTCGGTTTCGATCGGGTCATTGATTGAAACATCGTTGCTGTTCTTTTTCAGCGAGCGGAAATGCATCAGGATCTCATTGGCCACACATTTGGCAGCATAACTGGAAAAACGAATCTTCTTTTCAGGCGAAAAGGTCTCGACTGCTTTGATCAGCCCGATGCATCCGATCGAAAACAGATCGTCTCCGCATCCGGAACGGGCATATTTGCTGACAATATGGGAAACCAACCGAAGATTATGCTCGATCAGCTTATCCCGGGCAGCCTTTTTTTGTTCACCACTTCCTTGTTCCATCTGTACAAACAGCGCCGCCTCTTCCTGTCTGGAAAGCGGACGCGGAAAGGACAGTCCCCTGTCTCCTCTTTCGGCATGCAGCGCAAGAAAGGGAAATCGCATCATCAGTTGCAGCAGTAACCACATATCGGATAACCTCCCATCTGGTTCAGCCTGTGGCAGATACTCCATCCCTCATTTTTATGCGGTATTCCGATCAAAAAGCACCCATTTTCCTAAACACCGATTGATAAATCAGGCAACATATGATATAATCAAAATAGATCTCAATTCATTGACTGCGCGTATGTTTAAGATATTTCCGGTTCTGAATACCGTACTGTCTGTCAACTGCATAAGGTGGCTTTCCAAAATGACAAATGACGATTTAAAGCAAGTTCTGCTTAATAAAAATGTGAATCACCTGTACCATGCCAATTCAGTCGCAACCGCATGTACCTTTCTGGAAAATGGCGGGCTGCTTTCCAGAGGGCTGGTTGAAAAGCTTAATTTATACCAGACGCCTCAGGAATCGAATGAACAGGATAAGAAAATGGACGTGTTTAATGATATTTTTTTGACTCGGTCGATATCCACGAAAGGATCAAAAAAATCAACCACTATGGACCAGTAGTATTTGTTTATTCTATTGATCTATTAGATGCAATACCACAAAGTCAATTGAAAATCACAAAAGATAACCCTATTCGATGGACTCCGGAAATGACTGAAACGGACAGGTATTTTGCGTCAGTGGACGAATTGCAGGATAATTTTTTCAAAGGCAATTTCAACCAGCATCTGACAATAAGGCATCAGGAGGAGCCTCTGCCTTTTGACCGTTTAGAAAAAATAATAATCGACGACCCAAAGATGGAAAATACGGCTTATTTTGAAAATGCGTACAATCATCTGCAAACGCTGATAGACAAATATATCTCCGACTGTCCTCTGGAAATACGCCAATGCCCTTCTGATTGTCAATGTCGGGAACAGTACAAAAACTATAAATCAGGATATGTCTATCATAAATTCCGGTTCGAATAAAACAAACGCTCTCCTTCGTAACCGATAAAACCCAGAACCCCTGTCACAGCTATGGAAAAAGCACAATATACCAAACAGCTGACCAATATTCTGCCGGTGGAGATCGTCATTACAACGGGATGCAATGTACAGTGCCCGTTCCTTCCCTGCAACCACCGGGAAGGCTGGGATCCCGACGACCCGACCGGTAAGGGCGATCAGGCGTTTAAGCAGGTGATCGCCGCAATTAAAAAAATATTTTCCATCTGAAAGCACGGATTTTACGAAAGGAGCTGCCGTAATGCTTGCCTATACCTACACCGCACCCGGAAAATTTTCACTGTGTGAAAAACCAAAACCCATCTTGCTGGACCCGCGTGACGCAATCGTCAGAGTAACTCTCGCCAGTATCTGCACCAGTGACCTGCACATCAAGCACGGTTCCGTCCCGAGAG
>CALWWT010000241.1 GCA_944385325.1 uncultured Clostridia bacterium
AAGGCCGTGGGTTCGAATCCCACTATCCACCCCACTTTTTACATTGGGCTATAGCCAAGAGGTAAGGCAGAGGACTTTGACTCCTTCATTCCGATGGTTCGAATCCATCTAGCCCAGCCACTTGACAGTAGCCGGAATAATCGGAAACGGTTATTCCAGAATATTGGGATGTAGCCAAGGGGTAAGGCAGCGGGTTCTGGCCCCGTCATTCCGAGGGTTCAAATCCTTCCATCCCAACCAAACAGTATATCCGGAGTTCCCAAAAGGGAACTCCGCTGATATACGAAATCTGTTTCTCAATTGAATACTGGGATGTAGCCAAGGGGTAAGGCAGCGGGTTCTGGCCCCGTCATTCCGAGGGTTCAAATCCTTCCATCCCAACCAGCAAAAGAGAGTACCTGTCCAGGTGCTCTCTTTCATTTTGTTTTTTGAAAATTCAACCAATGGTTGAATGGAAAGAAATGGCGTATTTATGGGCTGAATGAAGGGGATTTTATTACTTTTCATGTTGAATGAACCAGAGCGCTGGATTTATTTGTTGGTAAAACAGAAAAAACAGGAAGAACCAGACAAAATCAACCAATAGTTGATTTTGGAGATTCAAATGCTCTTTTATTGCTTTTTATTGCGTTTTGTTTTATCCTTAAAGCATGAAAGCTTTCAGCCATCGATATCCGTTATATGTTTCAATTGGAAAGGAAGAATAGATATGCCAGCTATTAAGATAAACGAAAATATCCGCAAGTATCGCAAAGAAATGGGGATTGGTCAGGAAGCATTGGCCAATGCATTGGGTGTGACTATACAAGCTGTCAGCAAATGGGAGACTTCCGGCTCTATGCCGGATATCACGCTGCTTCCTCAGATTGCAGAATTTTTTGGCGTGACACTGGAAGAACTGTTCTATGGGCGAAAAGAAGATGCTCCGGAGTTGATTATAGAACCGATGGAAAAGGTTCATGAGGAGGAAAATGAAAAATCTCCTGTCGAGGAGCCTTCTGAAACATATTCCGGGCAGTCGGACGAACAGCCGGGTGAACAGCAGGAAACCCGTCGTGAAACACGTTCCTACAGTTGGAATGATCTCAGTGATCTCGGAAAGACAATTGGCAGCAGCATTTCCGAACAGGTCCGCCGGTTTACGGAAGAGGTGCGCGAAAATGTGTCAGGGCGTAACTTCCATATTAACTTGGGAAGTGATCGCTGGACTGCTGAAAATAAGGTGCGTTCGGATCTGCCAGATGACAAGATTCTTCGTGTCGTTCAGTTTTATGGAAACGAGATGGTACAGGCAGACGAGGTTTGCGATAGCCAGCCGATTCGCCTTGTAATGCCGGATACCCATCAGACCCAGATCCATAAGGTTATCATCTACGGCAATGCGGAGATTACCGGTGCCATCGGCGGCAGTCTTTCGGCAGATGGAGATGTCCGGTGCGGCAACGTCGGCGGCAGTGTACAGAGCGACTGCGATATCAGCTGCCAATCGGTTGGCGGAAGCGTAACAGCGGACGGAAATGTCCAATGCAGTAATGTTGGCGGTAGTGTTACTTCGGATGAAAACGTCACCTGCGGCAATGTAATGGGAAATATTACGGCAGATGGAAATGTCACCTGTGCGAGTGTCCGTGGCTCGGTCCGGTGCGATGGCAAGGTTTATATCAATCAGTAAGATGGCTAATGGCCTGTGGGAGTAATTCCCGCAGGCCATTTTTGCTGCAGGGAAGTGGATATCATTCATGAATAAAGCCGGATTTTGGTAAAAAGATACGCAAAAAGCTGAAAAAAAGAACGCGAAAAAACGCTGAATTTGTTAAAAGGCGGTATAGACCGGATGGTCAATTTATGTTATAATTAACGATGTACACAAATAAGAGAGATGATAATTGTCGGGTTTTACAGAAAAAGGTTGGGAAAATGGAAGAATCAATGGTATATACAAAGCAGGCTAAGGAATCTGCCAAGAATTCCGACAGCCGCGACAGAATTATTGAAGCCTCCTTTCAGGAGTTTGGACGGCATGGATATGAAGGCGCCTCGACCAATCAAATCTGTCAGGCAGCTGGGATCTCCAAGGGCTTACTGTATCATTATTTTAAAAGCAAGGAGAATCTGTTCTTTTCGGTCTGCGACCGCTGCATTCAGGATCTGGAGAATGTACTTGCCAAGGACTGGTTTGAGGGAAAAAAATCCGATTTGGATGCATTGCTGTTTTTTTATCAAAAACAGGCTGAATTTTTCCTGTCTCATCCCGATCACTACCATATTCTGACCCAGATTCTGAATTCGTCCTGTGAATCGGTGGAAAGTTATGTCAGTGAAAAGCAGAAAAAGTACCGGGAACAGGTTGGACTGGCTTTGCGGCTGTTTTTGAGCCGCAGTCAGATACGCGCCGGTGTTGATAAGGAACTGGCATTGGAAATTATGCTGGAAATGGTTTCCAATCTGCAAAACCGCTATTTGGATTCGATCCACCGTCAGCAGATTTCGCCAATTATGGCACAGCAGATTCTAGAAAAAAACCTGAGGGCATCCCTCAATATCGTTTTGAATGGGATACTTGATCCACAGGGAAAGGAAAGGCATGACAACAGATGAGTTACAATATTGGTATTGATATCGGTTCGACAACAGTCAAGGTTGTTGTAATGGATGGAAACAATATACTGTTCAAACATTATGAACGTCACTATTCCCAGGTGCGTCAGAAGACCGCTGAGGTGCTGAGAATGGCGCATCCGGTAATTGGGGAAAACGCCTTTCGGGTCGCGCTGTCGGGTTCAGCCGGTTTTGGTTTGTCCAAGGCAGCCGGGATTGAGTTTATCCAGGAGGTTTACGCAACCAGTAAGGCGGTTCCGTTTTTTGACCCTGCGATCGACGTCATAATCGAGCTAGGCGGCGAGGATGCAAAAATCCTCTTCCTGACAGGCGGCGTGGAAGAACGGATGAACGGTACCTGTGCCGGCGGTACGGGTGCGTTTATTGACCAGATGGCTTCCTTGCTCAACGTTACGCCGACAGAGCTGGATGAGCTTGCGGCAAAACATGAAAAGCTGTATCCGATTGCGTCCAGATGCGGCGTTTTTGCAAAATCGGATATCCAGCCGCTGCTCAACCAGGGTGCGCGTAAGGAAGACCTTGCTGCCAGTATCTTTCAGGCAGTTGTCGACCAGACCATTACCGGTCTGGCACAGGGACGTGAGCTGAAAGGTAAGATCGCATTTCTTGGTGGACCGCTTTTCTTCTTTAAGGGATTGCAGGAACGGTTTGTCAAGACGCTGAAATTGACTCCTGAAAATGCGCTGTTCCCTGAACTGGGACAGTTTTCTGTCGCGATTGGTACCGCGATGTATGCTGCTGAAACAAGTGACGAGACAACTTTTGATGACCTGATTGAACGGGTAGAGAAGGCGACTTCCGGCGTGACTGTCACCAACTATCTCCAGCCGCTGTTTGCCAATGAAGAGGATTATCAGGCATTTGCACGCCGTCACGCTGCCGCAGCCGTTAAGGAGGCAGATATAAGCAGCTATTCCGGTAACGCCTATCTTGGTATCGACTGCGGCAGTACCACCACCAAAGTTGTGCTGATTTCGGAGAAAAATGAAATCCTGTATCAGTATTACTCTTCCAACCAGGGCAATCCGGTCGTCATTATTCGGGAGCAGTTGATTCATGTCCGCAAGCTGTGCGGTGACAGAATCCATCTTTGCTCCGGTGTTGTAACCGGATATGGTGAAGAACTGATTCGGAACGCTTTCCGGGTGGATGACGGCATTGTCGAAACAATGGCGCATTTCCGTGCGGCACGTTATTTTGAGCCGGATGTCGACTTTATCCTCGATATCGGCGGGCAGGATATCAAATGTTTCAAGGTTCGCAACGATTCGATCGACAGCATCATGCTCAACGAAGCGTGTTCTTCCGGATGCGGTTCATTTATCGAGACATTTGCTAAATCGATGGGGTATGAGATTGCTGATTTCGCCCAGCGCGGGCTGTTTTCACAGTATCCGGTTGACTTGGGTTCCCGCTGCACCGTCTTTATGAATTCGTCGGTCAAGCAGGCTCAGAAGGACGGCGCAAGTGTTGCGGATATCTCGGCAGGTCTTTCGATCAGTGTTGTTAAGAACGCTATTTATAAGGTTATCCGTGCGCATTCTCCCGATGAACTGGGACAGCATATCGTTGTTCAGGGCGGTACCTTCTTTAATGACGCGGTACTGCGCAGCTTTGAGAGGGAAATCGGACGGAATGTTATCCGCCCAAATATCGCCGGTCTGATGGGCGCATATGGCGCTGCTCTGTACGGTAAATCCAAAAAACAGAAAGATTCCACCATTCTTTCGCTGGAAGAACTGGAATCTTTCACCCATACCGCTCATTCGATCACCTGCAAAGGCTGTGCAAACCACTGTCCGCTGACAGTCAACACCTTTTCGGACGGTAAAAAGTTCATTTCCGGCAACAAATGTGAAAAACCGCTCGGCGTTAAAAATCAGGAAAAACTGCCGGATATTTATGAATATAAACTGGAGCGGCTCACTTCACTGGCTTCCCAGCCGGGTACACGCGGCAAAGTTGGCATCCCGCTCGGACTGAATATGATCGAAAACCTGCCATTTTGGCACGCATTTCTGACCAGCCTGGGATTTGAAGTAGTTATCTCGCCAGTATCCAACCGCAAGACCTATAACCTCGGTCGGTATACCATTCCGTCCGATACAGTCTGCTATCCGGCAAAGCTGATTCATGGGCATATCGAATGGCTGCTGCAGCAGGGAATTGAAACGATTTTTTATCCTTGTCTGGCGTACAACTTTGACGAGAAAAAGGGTGATAACCATTATAATTGCCCGGTTGTCGCCTATTATCCGGAACTGCTGTATTCCAACATTTCCCAGCTGAAAAAAATCCGGTTTATGTACCCCTATTTTGGCATTCACCGTCCCAAAGATTTTATTAAGCATGCTTATGATTATTTCCATGGGCAGTATGCGGATATATCCCGCAAGGATATCCGGGTTGCCGCCAACGCAGCATATACAGCATATGCCCAGTGGAGAGAAGATACCCGTCAGAAAGGTGCAGAGTATATCCGTTATGCCCGTTCTCACGGCAAAAAGATCGCGGTGCTCTGCGGACGTCCATACCATATTGACCCGGAGATCAACCACGGCATCAACCGGCTGCTGACTTCGCTGGGAATGGTGGTTATTTCGGAAGACTGCGTTTCCGATCTGGTCGAACCGGTTCACGTTGACGTGCTTAACCAGTGGACCTACCATGCCAGACTGTATAACGCCGCCAAGTATGTGACAATGAATGCTGATATGGAACTGATCCAGCTGGTCAGCTTTGGCTGCGGTATTGACGCGATTACGACCGATGAGGTGCGCTCGATTCTTGAGTCTGCCGGAAAACTGTATACCCAGCTGAAGATCGACGAGATCAGCAACCTTGGCGCAGTTCTTATCCGTCTGCGCAGCCTGCTGGGCGCGGTTGCCGAACGGGAAAGCGTTTCTGCAGCACGCGGGTTGAACAGCTGATTCGATTCTGGTGAATCTGATTCTGGCGAAAGGAGATTTTAAAGTCTGATGGAACGCGTTGTTTTTACCGAAGAAATGAAACAAACACATACCATTCTGATTCCGACCATGCTGCCGGTCCATTTCAATATGATGGTGCAGATCATGCGGCAGAATGGTTACAAAGCAGAGCTGCTGACCAATGACAGCCACGCTGTTATCGATCAGGGACTGCGTAATGTCCATAACGATACCTGTTATCCGGCTTTGTTGGTCATCGGACAGATGATTGACGCACTGGAAAGCGGGCGGTATGATCTGGATAAGGTTGCGCTGCTGATTACCCAGACCGGCGGTGGCTGCCGCGCATCCAACTATATTCACCTGCTCAGAAAGGCACTGGTAAAGAGCGGATATGGCAAGATTCCGGTCATTTCACTTTCCTTTACCGGGCTTGAAAGCAATCCCGGGTTTAAAATTACGCTGCCGATGGGATTGCAGCTGGTCAACGCGGTATTTCTGGGCGACCTGCTGACTGATTTGCAGAACCAGTGCCGTCCGTATGAGATTGAACCCGGCGAAACTGCCAAGAAGGTTCAAAAGTGGGAAGATTACCTCTGCACCCAGCTGGGGCGGCTGAAGGTCGTCCCGCGTCCGCTCATCCGCAGCTGGTACAAGGCGATTATTGAGGATTTCGCTTCGATCCCGAGAAAGAAGGAGAAAAAAGTCCTGGTCGGTGTCGTCGGTGAGATTTATGTTAAGTATTCGCCGCTCGGCAATAATAACCTTGAAAACTTCCTGCTGCAGGAGGGTGCTGAGGTTGTTGTACCCGGACTGATGGGATTTTGCCTTTACTGCGTCTACAATACCTTGGAAGACCGCCGGCTTTATGGCGGAAACGCGGCAAAAACCTATGCTTTCAAGCTTGCATATGATTATCTTGTCAAACGGGAAAAAGAAGTCATCCAGGCAGTAAAAAAAGAGGGGACTTTCCGTCCTTCCACCTACTTCCCGGACGAAGTGAAGATGGCTGACGGTTATATTCATCGCGGCGTCAAGATGGGCGAAGGATGGCTCTTGACCGCTGAAATCGTATCGCTGATTCATGAGGGTGTTGCCAATGTCGTTTGCACCCAGCCGTTTGGCTGTCTGCCCAATCATATTGTCGGCAAAGGCATGATTCGTACCATCAAGGAACAGAACCCTGAAGCGAATATCGTTGCGGTCGATTACGACCCAGGTGCAAGTGCCGTCAACCAGCAGAATCGTATCAAACTGATGCTGGCAAATGCCCAGAAAAAGTAATCCCTTCCGGATGGCAGCAGAGGTGATCATCATATGAGTTACTGGGTCACATTGGTACTGTATTTTATTCTATATAGTTTTTTGGGATGGTGCTGTGAAACAGTCTATTGTACCATCCTTCAAAGAAAGTTCGTCAATAGGGGCTTTTTATACGGACCTCTTTGTCCGATTTATGGATGTGGTGCATTACTGGTACTTTTTCTGCTCAGAGATGTGCAGTCAAGTATTATACCGCTCTTTTTGTCGGGGATGGTCGTCACAACGGTGCTGGAATACCTGACAAGTGTTTTGATGGAAAAGCTGTTCCATATGAAGTGGTGGGATTATTCCCATCTGCCGTTCAATATCAACGGCAGAGTGTGCCTGCTCAATTCCTGTGAGTTTGGCGCACTGTCGGTGTTTGTGGTGATGGTGCTGCATCCGGCAATTGTAAGATTGGTCGGAAAGATCCCTGTACCGGTTCAGACAGTTTTGGCAGGTGTTCTGCTGGCAATCATGCTGGTGGATACGATTTGTACAGTACACGGCATTTTGGTGCTGAAAGGCAAGCTGGATGATATCTATATGCAGCTGGAGGACATCCGGCTGAAGACAGAGGAGGGTGCACAGAAGCTTCGCCTTGCTGTCGCTGAAAAGCAGGATGAAGTCCGTGAATCGTTTGGCAGCTATACCGATGAACTGAAGGAAGCTTTATCTGTACGGGCAGAAATTCTGATGCGGGATCTGGAACTCTACCGGGAGCAGCTTTCGGCTGAAAACGCCGATCTGCAAAAGAGTTTGGAAGAGGGACGCCAGAAGATCGCACGGCTGCGCGGTAATATCCGCCAGCTGGAAAAGAGTCGCCGTACCTCGCGGCATCTGTTTGAAGCCTTCCCAAATCTGCGCACTTTTGAAAGTGAGCGTTTCCGCAACCAGATTCGTCAAAAGCTGGAACACTTTATAAAGCAGGATAAGGATTGAATATCGATTTTCGTGCTTCGTATAAAAAAGAGCTGAGAGGCTATGTTGTACATGCTTCCCAGCTCATTTTTACATTTGTTTATGATTCAATAGTGATCAACATCGGGCGCCGGTTTTGGTAAAGGGTTACATAATCAAAACCAGCAAGTTTAGCCAAAATTGCCGATTCGCTCCATCCGCTTCCAACGTCTGCAATACTGTGGGCATCGGAACCGATGGTCAGGATCTGACCGCCCAGTTCTCTGTACAGCTTGAGTACGCTGATATCCGGAAGGGTAGTGGACAGTTCCTGACGAAAGCCGGTTGTGTTGATTTCGATTCCCTTGCCGCGTTCAATTACCCGGCGCAGAATCGGGATCAGCTGCTCCTCATATTCCAGGATGTTCAGCGGTGTGCCTTGTTTTGCGGCATATAGTCGGATCATATCGATATGTCCGAGACAGTCAAACTCTCCTTCGTCCGCCAGCTCGTACAGCATATCAAAATAGTTCAGACAGATGTCCTCAATATTATGCGCGTTATAGGCAACATTGGAAAGAGAAAGGTTCCCGACCTTGTGAACACTGCCGATAACATAATCAAACTGGAATTGTTCCAGTATCGAGCGTGCAAGTTCCGGGTTGACTGTCGGCTGACCAAATTCAATTCCTTTGCGGATAATCAGGGAGCCTTCATATTTTTTCTGAGCTTCTTCGATATCGGCAAAAATCTTTCCAATATATTTGGGTGTAAAAAAACCAACCGGATGACCGGGAGTGTAAAACTCAAAGTGATCGGTGATGGCAATCTCCTGAAAACCTTTCAGGATGGCTGCCTGGCAAACCTCGTCGATCGGGACTTTACAGTCAGGGGAGTGCTTGCTGTGTACATGGTAATCAGCGCGGTATCTTTTACTCATAATCAGATCAGACCTTTCCTGGAAAAGAGCCGGTATCCCGGACCTTGTCTCTGGTATTCTTAAAAGGCAGGGCAGACAGCTGACCCCGGATAGCAGCAATTGGCATTGCGGATGCTATTGTGATACAACGGATAAAAGTTATTTTAATTTTACCTCAAAACCGTTGGTTTCGTCAAGAGGTTGACGAAAAAAACAATCATCCGCTTAGAAAGTTGTATGGAATAACCGAAAAGATTGTCATGCCTGGTTAGAATCTCTCACTTTGTCAGAACAAAATAGATTTGTGTTTCCAGACGGGTTGTGTTATAATGGTACAGTATACTTAGGGTTATTGGACTTATCTGTTGGGAACAGGTGAAAATCATGCGAATTTTGGGGATAGATCCTGGATACGCGATTGTTGGCGTAGGGGTGATCGAATATAATGGACGGCAGTTCAAAACACTGGAATATGGTGCAATTACGACGCCTGCCGGTAAGCCGTTTGCTGACCGCCTGCTGATGATCCATCAGCAGATGCAGGAAGTGATCATGATGTACAAACCGGATGCTATGTCGGTTGAAAAGCTTTATTTTAATACCAATACGACAACAGCAATCGATGTTGCCCAGGCGCGCGGCGTGATCCTGCTTTCTGCCCGTCAGGCAGGTGTGCCGGTTTATGAATATACGCCGCTTCAGGTCAAGCAGGCTGTTGTCGGATATGGACGGGCTGAAAAGCGGCAGGTGATCGAGATGACCAAAAAGATTTTGTCGCTTTCAAAGACCCCTCATCCCGATGATGTCGCCGATGCGCTGGCAATTGCAATCTGCCATGCCCATTCAGCACCGTCCGGTACTGCAACCAGAATGCTGGAGCAGGCGATCAGACTGGCAGGAAGATGAAAGGAATAAAAGTATGATTTACAGCGTGCGTGGAAAACTGACCCATATTGAGAATAATCTGGCGGTAATCGAGTGTGCAGGCGTTGGATATGCCGTGCGTACTTCGGCTGTGACCATTTCACGATTGCCGGGAATGGGTGAGGAAACGACACTTTATACTTATCTGCATATTACTGAAAATGGGATCGATCTGTTTGGCTTTGCTGATCAGGGAGAACTCAATTGTTTTAAAATGCTGCTGGGTGTTACCCGGGTTGGCCCCAGAGCCGCTTTGTCGGTTCTTTCCAGTGTGACTGCCGAACAATTTGCGCTTGCGGTTGCGTCGGGTGATGCAAAGACGCTTTCAAGAGCACCTGGTCTTGGAATGAAGACGGCTCAGCGGATTATCCTGGAACTCAAGGACAAAATCAGCAAGGAACAGGCTGCTGCCGGTATCAGTATGCCGGAAATTCCGATGGCTGCGTCCAGTTCAAATGCCGGCGAGGCAATCAATGCGCTGGTGGTGCTGGGATATACCCAAAGCGAGGCTGCGTCTGTGGTCACCAAACTGGACCCGGAATTGTCGGTTGAAGATATGATCAAAAAAGGTTTGCAGAAGCTGGCTGGTCTCAGCTGACGGATAGTAGGGAGGAATCATTGTGTTTCAGTCACAATACCGACGGGATCAGGAGGAGGAAATGGATCTGGAAAACCGGATTACTGCCCCGGAATTTTCTCCCGAGGATGTAGATACCGAGTTTTCGCTTCGTCCCAAGAGCCTTTCGGAATATATTGGACAGGAAAAAGCAAAGGAAAACCTGTCTGTCTATATAGAAGCCGCCAAAAAACGCGGTGATGCACTGGACCATGTGCTGCTGTATGGACCTCCTGGTCTGGGCAAGACGACACTTTCCCAGATTATCGCAAATGAGATGAACAGTAACCTCAAGATCACTTCGGGACCTGCGATTGAAAAACAGGGCGATTTGGCAGCGCTGCTGACCAACCTGTCAGATGGGGATGTCCTGTTTATCGACGAGATCCACCGGTTATCCAAACAGGTGGAGGAAGTTCTTTATCCGGCGATGGAAGATTTTGCACTCGATATAATCATCGGTAAAGGTCCGTCTGCCCGTTCGATTCGTGTCAACCTGGCACATTTTACACTGGTCGGTGCGACAACAAGGGCTGGTCAGCTGACTGCACCGCTTCGCGATCGTTTTGGCGTATTGCTGCGGCTGGAACTCTATCAGCCGCAAGAGCTGTCTCAGATCATCCTGCGCAGTGCCGGGATATTGGGTGTTCCCTGTGAAGAGGAAGGCGCACTCGAACTGGCTCGCCGCAGCCGTGGAACGCCGCGTATCGCCAACCGGCTGCTGAGAAGGGTGCGTGACTTTGCGGAAATTCTCGGCAGCGGTGTCATTACCCGGGAAATTGTGCGGACAGCGCTTGAACGGCTGGAAATTGACGAGCTTGGGCTTGATAACCTTGACCGCCGGATGCTGCGGGCGATTATTGAGACATATAATGGCGGACCGGTTGGACTGGATACCCTGTCGGCAATGCTGGGAGAAGAAGCGGTAACAATCGAGGACGTCTATGAGCCCTATCTGATGCAGCTGGGATTTCTCAGCCGTACACCGCGCGGACGCTGTGTAACCGAACGTGCTTACCGGCATTTAGGGCTGGCAAGGGATGGGCAGCAGTATCTGCCTGGAAACTGACAGAGATTTGTTTATTAAGGAAGGATAGAAGAGATGAGAACTGCCTCCAACTGGCATGACTATGAGCTGATTGATACAACTTCCGGTGAAAAACTGGAACGTTGGAAAAATATTACCCTGATTCGTCCCGATCCCCAGATTATCTGGAAAACCAGGAAAAACAGTCCCGGCTGGAACCGGGCTGATGCCCATTATCACCGCTCACGAACTGGCGGCGGACATTGGGAGTATGTGCATAAACTGCCGGAAAGCTGGAAGATTTCTTATGGTGACCTCACCTTCAAGATTTCACCGACCGGCTTTAAACATACCGGACTGTTCCCTGAACAGGCGGTCAACTGGGATTTGTTTATCAAGTTGATCCGTGAAGCAGGAAGACCAATTTCGGTTTTGAACCTGTTTGCCTATACCGGCGGCGCGACGCTCGCCTGCTTAAGTGCCGGTGCAAGCGTCTGCCATGTGGACGCGTCCCGTGGAATGGTTCAGTGGGCTAAGGAAAACGCTGTCCTTTCCGGACTGGCTGACCGTCCGGTACGCTGGATTGTAGA
>CALWWT010000242.1 GCA_944385325.1 uncultured Clostridia bacterium
ATTCGGCGACCACCGATATCTACACTGCTTCCCGACACGACGCCCTCCGATCTAAAGGCTTTTGTATTTCAATTCACGCCCCTGCGAGAGGGGCGACTACCATAAGCTAGGCCAGCAAGGAGCCAAAACGTATTTCAATTCACGCCCCTGCGAGAGGGGCGACGAGGACGGTGCGGAGGAAGAACAACCCCGGGAAATTTCAATTCACGCCCCTGCGAGAGGGGCGACTGCAAAATTAGCCAAACAATCTTCTTGTTTTGCAGCAAGATTAACAAAATAATACGAATAATTTAAAAATATGGAGTCGGCTAATTGGAAAAGTACCCGATTTTTGTCCATATTTCTCTTTTTTTATGCGCCTACCTCCCCGGATTATTTGTACAGGCAAGGTAGGCGCAGGATTATAGCAATAGCGTTTCGCCGGCCTGTATCAACGGGGTACGTCCCATGGTTTCAATTTTGTGCTGATAAGAATTCCCCAGGCGATAGAACCGGATGGAGTCGCGTTCGTGGTCGATGACTTTGGAAAGCTCCGCTTTCAGTACAACCAGCTGCGCGGCATCCACCAATACCTCAAATACAGAGTTCTGGACCCGCATTCCGTTGCGCTCACATAACCTGGCTACCTTGCGCAGTCGGCTGGCACCCTGTATATCGGTCGTGTCAACATCATAGGTGATGACCAGCAGCATACGATCACCTCCAGACAAACGGTGGGTATTGATCCAGATCTCCGCGAAGGACTCTGCCAAACAGCATGGCCTGTGAATAGGGGATCATTCCGATCGGAATTTTTTCCCGGAGAAACGGATGCTGAATCATTTCTGTTTTCCGTTTTTGCCAGCTGCTTAACACTGTTCGCCTTCCACGATCGTTCAAAAAGACAGCTTGTGAATCCTGTTCGAAATCTTTTGCACCAAGCTGTCCCAGATTGAGCAGGGACAGAGTAAACCGGTCGCAGAGAGGCGCCCGCAATTCTTCTATTAAGTCCAGGGCAAATGAAGGCCGTCCGGGACGCAGCGTATGAAGATAGCCGACCGCGGGATCCAGTCCCACAGTTTCCAGTGCCGAACAGATTTCCCGTGTCAGCAGGGTATAGACAAAGGATAAGACAGCATTTACTTCGTTCCGGGGTGGTCTGCGGCTTCGGCTTTCGAACCGGAATCCGGCCGGGCTGTGCAGCATGGAATCGAACTGAGAAAAATAGATATTTGCTGCTGCTCCTTCGATTCCCCGCATGGTATCAATCGAATCGGATGCTCCCAATTGAACTGCAAGCTGGCTGAGGGTATTGGCTGCCTGTGTCAGTGACTGGGAGAGATCTTCGTTTTTGCGTGCTGTGCGCATGAGAATTGTCTTGCTGTTTTTGATTTTTGCCATCAGGATATTCTGAACCAGCCGGTTTGCAAACTCCGGACAAGCTATGCTTTCGTACTGTTTTTTCCGGAGCAGTACATTACCGCTGACCGGACCGTAAAATCGCCCGCAAAAATGGCCATGCGACGATAAAAAGGTAATGGAAATTCCCCTTTCTCCGCAAAATTCCAGCAGTGGTGTGGAAATGGTCATCTGACCAAAACAGACGATGGCTTCAATGTCTTTGGCGGGTACGGCAGTTTTTTCCTCGCCCCCGATTTTTACCGCGATGGTTTCGTTTCTACAGAACAGGTAACTGTCCGGAGTGAGCAGATAGAGGGTATTGAGCAGCTTTTTCAAAGCATTTCCACCTCCTGAGCTTCCGCTGTCAGTTGTTCGCAGTATGCGTGTGCCGACTGTTTGATACTTGGCATACAGTATTCCAACAGGGAACACCGTCTGCATTTTTCGGAATAGTCAGCTGTCGGAATCGATAGGGTGTCCCGGATCCGATGAAGCTCTTTTGCTGTTTCACATACCAGTCGGCGCAGCGGTTCATTGAATTCCACTGGCTGCCGCCGGTGGGACGAGATATAAAAGATGGCGCCTTCCGGTATTGTGGTATGGTACATCTCTTCCAAGCAGACAGCCTGTGCGCAGAGCTGAATTTTATATTCCTGCTCGTCCCGTAGCTTACCGTGTTTGAATTCCACCGGATAAAGAATCACCGGAAATTCTGCTGCGGGGATCCGGCAGCCGGAAGGTTCTTTCTGTGCTTCAATCAGGTCGCATTTTCCTGAAATACCGAGGGTATCGGAAAAAACTGCGTATTCAAACAGTTTGATCTGACTGCCCCGTCGCTCTATCCGCTGTGTATGAACGTTTTCATGTTCTTTGCGTCCCTTTGCGGTATCCGCACTTTCCAGCCAGATCCGTTCATTCAGCAGCAGACCGACTCTTCGCGGGCAATAACCAATCTGGGACAAATAGGACAGGGGCAGGTATTCTGCGTCATACAAAGGCATGGAACCAGTTCTCTTCTTCTGGAAGTGTGCCCCAGGTGATCCCTTTATAGGTCTGGAAACCTACTTCCACTCCTGTCGGGATCTGCCGCAGATCAATTGCTGCATCATAGTCGCGGTAAGAACGGGGAACCTCCACCTCCGGTTTCTTTGAGACACTGACTAGCTCAAATAGCTTATGAGCCGGTGCACAGCCCAGTTTTGCCTGACGGATGCGCTGCTGAGGATCTGTGTCTGTTCCAACGTGTTTGAACAGGATCAATGGGGATACCACCGACATTTCTCCCTTGCTGGCGGAATGGTCGTGCTCATACATATTGAGAATCGCCTCAAACAGGATTTTCAGGTCATCTTCATCAAAACCTGTTTCCTGAGCAAGATTTGCACTGATGAACCCGCGCACTTCATAGAGCCCGAAGGGAATCAGCTGTTTACGGCCCATGGTGCGCAGGGAATCCGCTTCCCGTTTTTCCTCGTCTGCCTTATAGTCGTCCACTTTTCCGTCCTTAATATTATCCGCAATAGCCATGCGGGTGATGGAGATATCCAGCGGCAGTATAGGGTCGATACTCTTGCCGAAGGTGATCTGAACCGGACCGCGTACCTGTCCTGCATTGGGACCAGTGGACATTACGGCACCGAAGGCACGGACATCATAAAACATCTCGCAGGCCTTTTGTCTCCCTTTATAGATGGCTTCTTTGGTCTTGGCACATTCTTCTACACCGGCATCCCGTTTGGCAGAGGCAATGTGACGGTTGATGTTGGTACCTTGCTGGATAATCAGGCTCATGCCGGGCATATTCCCGTAGGCGGTTTCCACATAGTTGCGGATGCGGCGTTTAGTTGCGACATCGGTGATGTACCCCCGCATGGTTTGGGGATCGATGCGGGGAGCGTTGCCCAGATCGGGATCTCCGTTGGGGTTGGCATTGGTACAGGCTACATAATACAGAAATTCGTATCTGTTTTGAATGGCCATGATTTATTCCTCCTCATTTTTATCCTTGACAGCGATGTTTTTTTCATATCTTTCCCGGCGTTCCCGGTTCAAAGCGGCGGACATCTGGTAATATCCCAGTGCAAACAGAGATTGTTCCGGCAGCGACAGTACCGTGGGGAGATTGTCACCAATCCGTGTACTGACGTCAGCCAGTCGAATTTCATAGGCCTTTGCTGTGGCTGGATTTTCCAGTTTGGCAAGGTGGTGGGTAGATATTCTGGCAAGCCGTCCCAAAACCAAAGCCGGTGTCTGCTGGGCAGAAGCAAAAAATCGCTGTACAACCGTGACATTGACATCTGGGTAGGCCTGCTGCTGCAGCGCCGCATAGATTGCCACCATGGCACCGGCATGGTAAACGGGGTCAGGGTGTTTTGGATTGTATTCCTGCATAAGAGAAGCCTCCTTATGATTGCGGATTAGCCAGACTTTCAGCCATTGGCAGCAAATAGGGTCGGGGACGATCGGGATATTGCTGTCCGGTTCTTCTGTCAGCATCTGAGAGCGGATATACTGCAGCGCGCGGACAGCGACCGAATCCGGCAGTGGTGTTCCGTGCACAATTGCCTGAAAAACAGGTGTAGTCAGATTGGGAAGTTCATCCCGCAGCCGATCCAGAATTTTTTGGTTTGTCTTCTGACGCTTTAACAGGCGAATCATCCGGGCAGAAAGTTTGTACGGTTTGAGTTCTGCCGTACCGTTGCGGTTGACCAGGCGCAGGTCGGCGTACCATTGATCAAGATGGGCTTTCAGTTGTTCATAAGATCCCTGGGTATATTGCCGGACCATTACCCGTCCATTTACACCGCTGAGGAGTAGGATATAATAACGGTTGGGCAGATCTGTGACAGCCTGTCCGCTTTGCGCTGACCGGACCAGAACATCAGCATCCCGTCTGGCCTGCTGGATTATTTCTGTTTCGAAGTCCGGTATCTCCTCTTCACCATCTTCATCCTCTTCCGACAGCATACTTCCAAAAATAGAAGGCAGCGGATCCGGCTCTGATTGGGGCAAAGTCTTATCATACCAGTGAACAAACTTCACGCCTGCCAAAACTGGTGCCCCTTTCAGCAGTGTGTCCAGAGCAATTCGTACCTGGGCGAAGGCTTCCTCCGAGACCGGAGCATTGGTACTCTTTTTCAGACCGTAAGAACAGAATGCCGGCTTGTCAAAACAGATCAGGACATCGCCGCTGGGATGTCCTCCGACGGCCGAAAGGCCGGTACTTTTGGGAACGGTGGCCATTGGTAGAGTGGGCTGTCCGGTGATCAGGCAGAGGGAAAGATCGTCGGATTTGGCGGGTTTTTGAAATTGCCGGCGATAGGTTTCCCACCATTTTACCACTGTCGGGCATTCGACCAGATAGGTATTGTCCACCATAAAGGAAATTCGGTCTGCGGGTTTAATTTTATGCTGTTCCAGTGCAGTAACCATTTCGGCGTAGCATCCGGGATCCTCCAATGCAGACCAGCAGGTTTTTGCCAGAGGTTCCAGTGTCCCAAGGTCTTTCAGCCCTTCCCGAAAAAACTGGCTTTTAAGAGTGGGTTTCGGCGGGAAAACAACACTGAGTTTTTCCGTGAGTAGGTTGCTTTTGTCCGTCCCATTGGCAAGGCTTCCAATATCGGGACAGCAAAACAAGTTCTCGCCATCGATTCGTACGCCTGTAAAGCGGCCATCTCTGGTCAGACAGAGAAACGCCTTGATAGTCTTTTTCGCATACCCGGCAGGCAGCGACAGGTTCATTCGCTGGGCATAGTCATACAACGCTTTCAGCATAGTTTTCCGCCTCCCGTTTTCAGTACTTGCGGGTCATCATAGGGTGGCACTTGGATTACGCCCTGTTTCATGACGGCGTAAAAGAGAGAAAGCTGCGGACGGGCTTTTTTACGCAAGGAAAAATCATGGAGATCAAACACATCATATACCATTAGTCCCGCGTCGTAATCTAGTGGAATAGGTGGACGGGTGCCGTCACTTTCTTCAAAATAGGCGGCAAATTCTCGAAGTCCTAGGCAAGGCTGCATAAAGCATTTCCCGCTCCGGATTCTACGTAGAGCTTGTTGATAGAGCTGTTCTTTCGTACCGGTAAAATCTGGTCGGGGGCAGATGGCGGCAGTAATCCGGTACCGTACATCCCGCAGGGCAGTAGTCTGCCGCTGGGTACGGCAGTCATCGGTATTTATGGGTCTGTCCGAAACTGTTTCCTTGACTTCATTCCGCTTGAAGCTGATATAGGAAATAGGGGAAAGCACTTCAATTTTGGTGACCTGCCAGTAGAATTCTTTTGGTTTGCAGTAAATGGCAGACAGCATTCCTCTGGCTGCTGATGGTGTTGGGAAGGGATAGGACAGCCGTTCCACTTTTTCATACGGAGGTGAAAAACAGGCAAAATCTCCCCAAAATTCAACGGATACTTCCAAATGGTTCCCTCCTAAAAATAGTATTAATTATAGTATAATCCCAATTTCAATACGTTTCAATAGAATATTTATATAATTTACCAAAATAAATTTTGTTGTTCATCCTTTTCAGGCAAACAGAATCCCATTTTGGCGTCGTAATAATCTTCTTTTCCAGGTAGAAGGATATAATAACCGATATTATCTGTCTTCAGATGCTTTGTTCCCGCAAAGTACAAAGGCTCACAGATAGACTCTGTCAGTTCTTGATCATAACAGGTAACGGTTAGCGGTGCGGCCTGGCGGCAGAGGGATTTGGTTAGCCCGGTGCACAGACCTTCGGCACGAAGTTGCTGATACAGTTCTTTTTCCCCTTCATATGGTACAATGACCTGGATGCCGTGTTGTTCTATCAGCCGGTAGCTTTTTGATACACCGGGGAAATCCCGTTCGGAAATTGCTTTTTCCAATGCATGGGATTTAGTATCGCCCCGGAAGGCGCTAAACAGATGGTTGTAGTACCGGCGAATAGCAGATGGGTCATGAATATCGATAGGCTGATTCATCTGCATGGTTTTGACAAGAGTTGCACAGTTTTCATAATGGGAATCGGGGTAGAGACGGTCTTCTGCCGGAATAAATACACAGATTTCCGCACAGATTCTGCTGCCGTTGCGGTTACAGCGGCCGGCAGCCTGAATGATGGCTTCCAGTGGAGCCAATGCCCTAAATAATTGATCAAAATCTAGGTCAACGCCGGCTTCGATACATTGGGTAGACACTACCCGGCAAGCCTGTTTATCTTTCTGCCGTTGGCGTATTGTTTGGATCACTTCTGTACGGTGTGCAGGACAGAGATCCGTGCTGAGCAGAAAAATTTCTTCCGGTGGACAGCGTTCAGCAAGAATCCGGTACAGTTTTCTAGCATGGGTGCGAAGGTTGACGATGGTACAGACGTTTTGAGCTCTGGCCATCCGATCAGCTATTTCCTCCAGTGGTACTGGGGTTTCAATTTCCCAGCAGACCTTTGTGCGGCGGAGAGCATGATAAAATTCTGGATGTTCTGGCAGCAGTTCGATGGCAGACCAGTTGTTTCCCTGCAGTCCGGTGTAGTCGGGCTGAGTGGCAGTAGAAAAGACCATACTGCATCCATAACGAGTACAGAGTTCTTGTACTGTGTGCAGTGTTGGTGTTATCAGCGAAACTGGCAAACTCTGGGCCTCATCAAATAGAATAACACTGTTTGCCAAATTGTGCAATTTGCGACAGTCAGCAGGGTGATCGGAAAATAGAGATTCAAAAAAACGCACAGAAGTGGTGATGAGAAAAGGTTGATCCCAGCGTGCGATATGCTCCCGCATTTCCTCTGCAAGCTGTGATTGGCTATGGTCTTCCGTTACCTGTGGAATGATCTTTCGGTAGATGTTTGCACTTTGTTCGATTAGATTGAGAAAGGGCAGTACGACGATGATCCTATATTTTCCGGTATACTGACAATGTCGCAAAGCAAAGTGTAGAAGTGCTAGTGTCTTTCCAGTTCCGGTAGGGGCTGTCAGGGTGAATACTCCTCCAACCTGTTCTCCAGCTTGTCCACAGTGTTCAAACAGCTGATTACGGAATTGATTGAGAATAGGGTTGGCTCCAGATTTTTCCCGAAGAGCTGCACAATAGTTATACAAATTTTGCAGGCAGGTGGATATATCTAGCAATGGACCTTCTTCCAGAAAATCGTTGGAGGATGCTGTATAATCAGCATCTACCAAACAGGAAAACAGCATTCGAGTGTACAGCATGGAACTTTCTTGATTAGTTAGGGGAGTTTTTGGAAGGAGTGTTTTTATCTTAGGAAGTTGAAAGTTTGGAAAATCGTTTTGAAAGGCTTCGGTCGCTCGCTGATAAGCTTCTATCCCACACAAGGACGACTGTTTTCCAGACAGAGTGGTGACTATGTCTGTTGTTCGCACAACGCTATTCAACACACCTGCTAGATCTTCCTGACTGATTATATGGGAATGATGTGCGGCGATGGCTTCGATGATAGAACGTAACGCTTTTTTCTGCAGTAGATATAAAAACGCTGCACCGCCGATCGCATGGTCAATACCTGAGCATTTGCCAGTCAATACGTCCTGAAAGGTGGGACTGTATTTGCCAAAATCATGTAGCAATCCGCATAGTCTGGCTGGAATTTCTGCATCAAAAGCTTTTCCGTATTTTCCAGAAAGAAATTCTACCTCTTGTAGATGTGTCCGCACAGTTTTCTGTGTGCCATCTGGTTGAGGTGATTTTGCATAATAGGTCATTGCATCACTTCCTCCTGTATCCAAGACCTGATATGTGCATTATTTGATCAACTGTTTGAAAGTGTTCGGAAAACAATCCTATTTCATACAGGATGTTTCATAGTTGTTGTGATCGTATAAAATTAGTACATAGTAAATCGGCATAGATTCCTAACTTGTTAAGGGGCGTAGAAAATTACAATAAAAATTTTTAAGCTAAGTGGAGAATCCTTTTTATCGATCAAATGCCCAGAGTACCATGTCTATTTTTCTAGGTGTCCAGTTTTGAGATTCAAATTGTTTATTTAGTTCAGCTGCCTTTTGCCGCAAAATCTGTTCTAAAATTACGCCATTTTTACAGGTGATAGATTCAGGTTTCATTTTAGCTATCTGGTCGTATTCAGGTAAATTACTGATTTTAAGCAAAGACAATATCACAAATTGATCTACCGTTCCGAACTGTTCCGGAAAGAGTATGGAAAGCAGTCCGCTGGCTCCCGAAATCCCCAGTCCTTTTATTTGAGATACTACGGTCAACATTTTTTCTGTGTCATTTCTGTCTGTTGCGAAGATTTGGGTATGTATCTGTCTTAACTGGTCTATCTGTCCGTTGTCCAGGTATTTGTTTAAGTGGGATCGTGTTGTAGCCAGTCTGTTTTTGGATGTGTATTTCCATACAAAATATTGGTCATGGAGAAAATGGTAAAACTCAGAAACAGACATTTTTTCTACTGTTTCAGGTTGTAATTCTTCCATAAATCTATCCAAAGGTATATCTTTACAGAGTGTGTAATAATGCGCTAAAGCAAAGTTCCATTCTTCTTCACTACCTTCATGCCATAAATGACTTAGAAAGTCAGAATAGCTTTTGGGAGAGTATGTAAAACAAGGAACAACCTGTCCGTTTATTTTTACCTGCTTATTCCACTCAGATGCAGGACAAACCCATAGGTCTTCATTACCATCAAGAGAACGATAGATTACCATAGGCTCATTTGTTTGTGTATGAGTAGCAACATCCAATACTTGGTATTCCTTACCTTTGTAGTGACGATATTTGCCTGGTCTTATCATATAATTACCTCCAAAGTTAAAGAAGCATTTATTTTATTCGAAAGC
>CALWWT010000243.1 GCA_944385325.1 uncultured Clostridia bacterium
GACCAGTCCTTCACCCGAAGCAGCTGAGCCAATCAGCGTTTTTCCGGAACGTTCGACGGTAAAGTCAAGGCTTCCGCTCCATGCAATAGCCATGCTGCCGTCAATCTTGACCACATCGTTTTGTAGGGTGATTTCCACCAGTTCTTCCATTGGGCAGGGCGATTCCAGGCAGAGTGCACCGCTGCCTGCGATTCCGAGGTTGAACAGACCTTCGTTGCCGGCAGCAGCGGAGGAGAGGTTGGAACGCATGACAGCCTTGTGTTTCAGCCGGGAGTCACAGGCAAGAAACAGACCGTCTTCCAATACGACCGACCCGTTCCATTCGTCGAGGTCAAGCAGCAGGATATGTTTGAAGGTGGGTTCCAGAACAAGGATACCGTCTCCGACGTACTCAGGTTTGATTGCCGATTCCCCGGTGACTTTGCCGCGGAGAGCCTTGCCGAACAGGTCGCCGACACCTTTGATACCAGTCGTCGCATTGACATTGCCGACCATCCACTGCATTGCGCCAGCCTGAACGGTGACCGATGCGATACTCAGGTCGCAGATGACCTGCCGTTTGCGGACGTTCATCAGGCTGGCAAAATATGCCTGCTGGGCGTTGCCGGGCATAACGCTGAGGTCGCGTTGGTATTCGATAACCTGAAAGGGACCGAGTTGGTTGATCATGCGGATATCGTCATTGTCAGTAAAATTTTTGATTTGGAACATGCGGTAAGCTCCTTTCCAATGGATGTTAAAATGTACAGAATGTTCAGCTACATTATACCAATGTCAAGGTTATTTTGCAATACAACACGAAAATTAATTTTGGGAGATCAGGTGGTTTACCGTCCACCTTTCCCGCCGCGTTGCGGCGGAAAAGGCTACGTTTTTGGGAAAGGTTGCGCGCGGAGCGCGCCCAGGGCACGGTTCGCTGCGCGAACCATCAGCCCTGGACCTGCTGCCAATATGAAAGCAACTCAGAAAAATTATTATGAGCTTGTTGAAAAATGTTTTTCGGATTGGCAAATCGGCTGCTCAAGATTGAACAAACACTTTTTTAGAGAACAAGCAGGTCCAGGACGGCAGTCCTGGGCGCGCGTAAGCGCGCAACCTCACTAAAAAACGTAGCCATTGCCATGCGAAGCATGGCAATGGCGGAAAAAGAGAACGAGCAATTGACTTTATCGACAGCCTGTATTATTTCAATTATTTCTAAAAATTGATTTCCGTGGCAATACAAGAAGATACCTGAACCAAATTATGGCATAGTCGGAATTACTGCATAGTTTTTGCAAATCTGACATATGTAATAACAGAGATAAAATCTGCACCTGCTAAAGTTTACAGCCAATTTCTTGACAATTGCGGCGTGTCGTGGTATAGTTTCATATTATTATGAAATGTTATGGCCTTTTGCCGGGATGACTCCGGCATCGACCCGGAAAGGAATTTTGCGATGATACCGACTACATCTTCGCTTTATGATCTGTCACACACCCTGGCGGCTTCGCTTCTCTGTAAGACCGTTTACCCTTGGGAGGCGCTGGATGGAATCCGTGCGTTTGTCCTGGCGCTCGGCGAAACACTTTCTGCCGATGAATACGATCATCCCCAGCCGGATGTCTGGATTGCCAAAGACGTGAAACTTGCACCGACCGCTTCGATTACCGGTCCCTGCATTATCGGAAAGGGAACCGAGGTTCGTCCGTCCGCATTTATCCGCGGCAGCGTACTGGTCGGAGAAGGCTGTGTGATCGGCAACTCGACCGAACTGAAAAACGTGATTATTTTTGACAGTGTACAGGTTCCGCACTTTAACTATGTTGGAGACTCGATTCTCGGATATAAATCCCATATGGGCGCCGGTTCCATCACCAGCAATGTCAAGTCGGATAAAACCCATGTTGTGGTCAAATCGGCAGATGAGCAGATTGACACCGGGCGCAAAAAATTCGGTGCAATGCTGGGTGACCACGTTGAAGTTGGCTGCAACAGTGTCCTTAATCCCGGCACGGTTGTCGGCAAAAACAGCAATATTTATCCGCTTTCCTGTGTGCGCGGCGTTGTTCCGGCAAACAGCATCTTCAAAACCGGCGGCGTAATCGTCGCAAAAAAATAATTTTGGAGGGTCAACATGGGACGATATTTTGGTACTGACGGTTTCCGTGGGGAAGCCAACGTAAATCTGACCGCTGACCATGCATATAAAGTCGGTCGGTTTCTGGGCTGGTATTATGGGGAACTGAAAAAACAGGCTGGTTCAAATGAACCGGCAAGAATTGTCATCGGTAAGGATACCCGGCGTTCCAGCTATATGTTTGAATATTCGCTGGTCGGCGGTCTGGTTGCTTCGGGCGCAGATGCGTACCTCTTGCATGTTACGACAACGCCTTCGGTTGCGTATGTTGCGCGGATTGATGAGTTTGACTGTGGTATCATGATCTCAGCCAGTCATAACCCGTATTATGACAACGGCATCAAGCTGCTTAACGGTCAGGGTGAAAAGATGGACGAAGAGACCATCGCGTTGGTCGAGGATTATCTGGACGGAAAGCTTGAGCTTTTCGGACAGAAATGGGAAGAAGTTCCGTTTGCGACCCGTGACGCGATAGGACGCACGGTCGACTATGTATCGGGACGCAACCGGTATATCGGTTATCTGATTTCGCTCGGATTGTATTCTTTCAAGGGACTGAAGATCGGTCTTGACTGCGCAAACGGCAGTTCCTGGAATATTGCAAAATCGGTATTTGACGCGCTGGGCGCACAGACCTATGTGATGGGCGCAGAACCGAATGGCGTCAACATCAACAACGGTGTCGGTTCCACCCATATCGAAGCCTTGCAGAAGTTTGTCCTTGAAAAGGGACTGGATGCAGGCTTTGCCTATGACGGTGACGCTGACCGCTGTCTTGCTGTCGATGAAACCGGTGAAGTCATTACCGGCGACCATATCCTGTATATTTATGGACGTTACCTGAAAGAACAGGGACGCCTGCTGACCAATACCGTCGTTACGACTGTCATGTCGAATTTCGGTTTGTACAAGGCGTTTGATGAGCTGGATATCGGATATGCCAAGACGGCGGTTGGTGATAAATATGTCTATGAATATATGCTCAAAAACGGCTGCCGCGTCGGTGGTGAACAGTCCGGGCATATCATTTTCTCCAAATACGCGACCACAGGCGACGGTATCCTCACCAGTCTAAAGCTGATGGAGGTCATGCTTGCCAAGAAGCAGTCGCTGCATAAGCTGGCTGAGCCGTTGGTCATTTACCCGCAGGTGCTTAAGAATGTACGGGTTGCGGATAAGAAAGCCGCACAGGATGACCCGGATGTGCAGGCAGCAGTGCAGCGTGTATCCGAAAGCCTGGGCGAGACCGGACGGGTGCTGGTACGCGAGTCTGGTACCGAACCGGTCGTCCGGATTATGGTGGAAGCGGAAACGGAGGAAATCTGCCGGAAATATGTTGACGAAATCGTCGGTGTTATCCGCGAAAAAGGGCATATCGTCGGCTGATTGAAACAGTTTACACTCATATCATACATTGTGATGCGAGTGTAAACATCAGAAAGGAAGGGATATATCTATGTGCGGAATCGTTGGATTTACCGGGAAGCGGCAGGCGGCTCCCATCCTGCTGGATGGACTTGCAAGACTTGAGTACAGAGGTTATGACTCTGCCGGTCTGGCAGTGCGCAATGGTGCGGAAGCGCCGGTCGTTGTCAAAGCAAAGGGGCGTCTGCGTGTACTGTATGAAAAAACGGATGGCGGCAATGCGGTAAATGGCTGCTGCGGCATCGGTCACACCAGATGGGCGACCCATGGTGAACCGTCCGAGATAAACGCGCATCCTCATGCGAGCGACGACATGGCAGTCGTTGCTGTTCATAACGGTATTATTGAAAACTATCAGGAACTCCGGGAAAAGCTGGTCAAGAACGGTTACCGGTTTGTTTCTCAGACGGATACCGAGGTTGCCGTCAAACTGGTTGATTATTATTATAAAAAGTATAATGACGGTCCGGTTGACGCGTTGGCACGGGCGATGATGCGAATCCGCGGCAGTTATGCGCTGGCGGTGATGTTTGAATGCGCACCCGAGGAAATTTATGTTGCCCGTAAGGATTCCCCGATGATTATCGGCGTTGAGGACGGTGAGAGCTACCTGGCATCTGATGTTCCGGCGATTCTGAAATATACCCGCAATGTTTATTATATCGGCAATATGGAGATTGCCCGCCTGGAAAAAGGCAAGGTCACTTTCTTCAATATTGACCGTGAAGAGATCGAAAAAGAACTGACCGAAATCAAATGGGACGCCGAAGCAGCTGAAAAGGGCGGCTTTGAGCACTTTATGATGAAGGAAATCCATGAGCAGCCCCGGGCGGTACAGGATACCATCCATTCGGCGGTTCATGACGGTAAGATCGATTTTTCGGAAGTTGGGCTGACCGATGAGGTCATTCAAGGTATCAGCGAGGTGCATATTGTCGCCTGCGGCAGTGCATATCATGTCGGCGTTGCGACCCAGTATGTCATGGAAGACCTGGCACGGATTCCGGTACGGGTCGATCTGGCAAGTGAGTTCAGATACCGCCGTCCGCTGCTGGATAAAGACGCGCTGGTGATCATTGTTTCCCAGTCGGGTGAGACCGCTGACAGCCTGGCTGCGCTGCGCGAAGCTAAGAACCGCGGAATCCGGACGCTGGGCATTGTCAATGTTGTCGGTTCGTCGATTGCAAGAGAGGCGGATAATGTCTTCTATACGCTGGCAGGACCGGAGATCGCGGTCGCAACGACCAAAGCGTATTCCACCCAGCTGGTTGCAGGATATATGCTGTCGATCCAGTTTGCAAAGGCGCGCGGAACGATTGACGACGCGCAATACAGCGCACTGATCGGGGAATTGCAGACGCTGCCCGAGAAGATCACCCGGGTATTGGATGACAAGGAACGTATCCAGTGGTTTGCGGCGAAGTTTGCAAATGCGCGCGATATCTTCTTTATCGGACGCGGACTGGACTATGCAATCAGTCTGGAAGGCTCCCTCAAGATGAAGGAGATCAGCTATATCCATTCGGAAGCGTATGCGGCAGGCGAACTGAAGCACGGCACCATCAGCCTGATTGAGGACGGTACGCTGGTTATCGGCGTGCTGACCCAGGAAGAGCTGTACGAAAAGATGATCAGCAATATGGTTGAAGTCGGCAGCCGCGGCGCATACCTGATGGGCCTGACCAACTACGGCAACTACAATGTGGAAGATACCGTCGACTTTACCGTTTACATCCCGAAGACCGACCGTCATTTTACCACCTCGCTGGCGGTTGTACCGCTGCAGCTGATGGGTTATTATGTATCGGTTGCAAGAGGTCTGGACGTCGATAAACCCAGAAACCTTGCCAAGAGCGTAACGGTTGAATAATTATAATAAATCCGGCTCTGGATTCATCCGGAGCCGGATAAAAATTATATAGGTTACTTTCAAATTTGAGGATTTTGATCAGCACTTGAATAAAAAGGAGAATTATGATGATAAAACGACTTTGGATAGCGTGGATGGCTGGTGTATTGGCATTATTTTTGGTAGCTTGCAGTCAGGCAACGGACTCCAGTCAGATTACTGAGGAATCAGTGGAGGTGTCATCTGTCGTAGAAAATGAATCTTCTGTACAATCATCAACAGAGGATTCATCAGATTTGGACGAGTCATCTATACCTGAGGTATCTGAAAACCGACAAAGTAAAGACCCTCTGAATGATCGCGATTTCGGATTAAAAAATGTCAAGATAGACTTCAGTGATCAGAATTTAACAGAAGAACAAAAATTGGTTCTTCAGTATTTTGATGATGACTATTTGTTTATTCCGGATTATGAATTTATTCGAAGATATCCGGATATTTTTGAAGATGCTCAGGTTACAATACGTG
>CALWWT010000244.1 GCA_944385325.1 uncultured Clostridia bacterium
ACGGAATCCGGGAGGTCGCGTCACTGCCTGACCCAGTTCGGGTACTGGAAAGGGCAGAGCGTCCGAACGGAATGGTCATTGAAAAGACTGCCGTTCCGATGGGTGTCATTGCGATTATTTACGAATCTCGTCCGAATGTCACTTCGGATGCGGCGGCGCTTGCCATCAAGGCTGGAAGCGCCTGTGTTCTGCGCGGCGGCAAAGAAGCGTTCCGCTCGGGGTATGCGATTGTCAGCGCACTGCGGGAAGGACTGCGGGCTTCCGGACTGCCCGAGACGGTAGTTTCGCTGGTGGAAGACACCACCCGTGAAAGCTCGTATGAGCTGATGCGTGCGGTCGGACTGGTTGACCTGTTGATTCCCAGAGGCGGCGCCGGGCTCATCCGCGCCTGTGTCGAGCAGGCAAAGGTTCCCTGCATCCAGACCGGCACCGGTATCTGCCATATCTATGTCGACGACAGCGCCGACCTTGACCGTGCGGTGGATATCGTCGAGAACGCCAAGGCATCCCGTCCTTCGGTCTGCAATGCCGAGGAGGTGCTGCTGGTGCACAGTGCGGCTGCGGAAAAGTTTTTGCCTGCGCTGAAAACGCGGCTTGTGGACGAACGTGCGGCAGCAGGGCTCATTCCGGTGGAGCTGCGGCTGGATAAACGGGCTGCGGCGATCATTCCGGGAACGCCTGCCGGAGAGAAGGATTTTGACACCGAGTTTTTGGATTATATCCTTGCGGTGAAGGTCGTCGACAGCGTGGAGGAAGCGATTGCCCATATTGCTGCCCACTCGACCGGGCACAGTGAAGCGATTCTGACCGGCAATGAGAACCACGCAAACCGGTTTACGACGCTGGTTGATTCAGCGGCGGTATACGTCAACTGCTCGACCCGTTTCACCGATGGCGGCGAGCTTGGACTTGGCTGCGAGATGGGCATCCCGACCCAGAAGCTGCACGCACGCGGCCCGATGGGACTTGGCGAACTGATGACCTATAAATACGTCATTCGCGGCAACGGTCAGACTCGCTGACCTGTCAGATTCGCTGACCTGTCAGATTCGCTGATACAGGCAGAGAAGCCTTATAGAAAGGACGGGGACCAGAAAATGGCAACATTTGGATTTATTGGAACAGGGAACATGGGCGGTGCACTGGCAGTCGCGGCTGCAAAGGCAGTTGGCGGCGGGAGCCTGGTGCTGGCAAACCGTACACGGGAAAAAGCGGAGATGCTTGCCGACCGTTTGGGCGCGAAAGTGGGCAGCAATGCAGACGCCGCGATGCAGGATTATATCATGCTCGGCGTCAAACCGCAGATGATGGCAGGACTGATGGAGGAGATCGCGCCGGTTTTGCAGTCGCGTGCCGAAAAGGGCGAACGGTTTATTTTGGTCACAATGGCTGCCGGGCTGACGATGGAGAAAATCCGTGCCATGTCCGGGACAGACGCGCCGGTCATCCGGATTATGCCCAACACGCCGGTATCGATCGGCAAGGGGATTATCCTGTATGACGGAACCGACGTGCAGGAGAGCGAATGGAAGGCATTTCTTGACGCATTCGCACCGGCGGGCCTGCTCCAGCCGCTTGCTGAAAACCTGATCGACGCGGGAAGTGCGGTTGCAGGATGCGGACCGGCGTTTGCCTATCTGTTTATTGAAGCGCTGGCAGACGGCGGCGTTGAATGCGGATTGCCGCGGGCGACTGCGGTGCAGCTTGCGGCGAAGATGCTTTCCGGAGCAGCGGAACTGGTGCTGGCAAGCGGCAAGCACCCGGGGCAGCTGAAAGACGAGGTCTGTTCACCCGGCGGCACGACGATTGCCGGTGTCCACGCGCTGGAAAAAGGCGGATTCCGCGCACTCGGGATGGACGCAGTCAAAGCGGCGTACGACAAGACGATGGCGCTTAAATAACGGCAAATTATCATACAAGGGCGAAAACAAACGGACGTTTTCGCCCTTTTGTCGGCTTGGAAAAAGTGAAAATGGCTATGAATTTTGAAAATGTTTATTTTGTAAATGGTACGGCATATGCCGGAAAATCCACGCTGGTAAAAGCACTGGCAGACAGATATGACGGAATTGCCTGTGAAGAAAATTTCCAGGATTCACTGCTTGCAGATTTAAGCAGCACCGAGTTTCCGAACTTAACGTATACCAGAGATCTGCAAAACTGGAGTGAATTTATCAGAAGAACGCCTGATGAATATGAAGCCTGGATCAACGGCTGCATCAGAGAATGCACAATATTGGAATTAAGGATACTGGATGAGCTGTCGAAAGAGGGCAAAAAGGTATTTGTCGATACCAATATTCCGCCGGAAGTTTTGTCCGAAATTACAGATAAAGAACACGTTTTGATTATGCTGGCAGACCCGGACATATCGATCAATCGTTTTTTTGATCGTCCGGATAAAGAAAAACAGTTTTTGTACCAGCTGCTGATGCAAGAAGAAAATCCGGATAAAGCGCTCGATAATTTTCGGGAATGCCTTAAAAGAATCAATTCAAAGGAAAACTACAATAAGTGAGCTTGTCGAAAAAGTATTTTGGAGAATCTTTAAAACCGCTAAAATTCAACTAAAGTTTACCATAAGGCGGAAAGCAGGTCCAGGGGCGGACGGTTCGCGTTGCGAACCAGACAGTTTGCCAGCAAACTGTACGGCTTTCTGGGAAAGCCTGCCCTGGGCGCGCGTAAGCGCGCAACCCCCCCCTATAAAACGTAGCCATTGCCGCAGCAAGCGGCAATGGCGGAAAAAGAGAACGAACGATTGACTTTATCGACAGCCTGAATAAGTTTTTGTATTCGGGATTTCAAGTAATTTTGCGGGATGAATCCAGAACAGCCGCAGAAACTCTGGCAATAGCTGAAAAAGTATTCCGGTTAGGATGACAGCAAAAACACAACAAAGCTCCCATGAAACGGGTTCATGGGAGCTTTTCATCTGTAAATGGGTGTATATCTGCTTGTAATCAAGCGCCGGTCTTTTCCATTTCAGCGGCGGTTTCGACCAGCAGCTGGTAAAGCTGACCGGGCGTTTCCGCGATTTTGACAGCGCCGTTTTCGGTCAGGAACTCGCGGGATTTAAATCCCCAGCAAACTGAGATCAGACCGGTACCGGCATTGTGAGCGGTCTGGATATCGACCTCGGAATCGCCGACATAGATAGCCGACTCGACCGGCATTTTCAGTTGTTTGAGGGCAGCCAGCACGGTATCGGGAGCGGGTTTTTTGTTGATACCGTCCTTTTCACCGATCGCGACCGGAATAAGACCACTGAAGTAAGCATCACACAGCTTTTTGACAGCGGCGTCGAACTTGTTGGA
The DNA here is from genome assembly GCA_944385325.1 of uncultured Clostridia bacterium. Classification (GTDB taxonomy): domain Bacteria; phylum Bacillota; class Clostridia; order Oscillospirales; family Ruminococcaceae; genus Faecivivens. The sequence goes on from CALWWT010000244.1 coordinate 3,315, forward strand.
GACGACAGCGACCGGAACGCCCTGGATTCTCAGCTTGCCCAGCAGCTGGATAATGCCCTCATACGGAGCGGTCTGTTCCTGGCAGTGGGTCGCATAGTGCAGCCGGAAAGTACCATAAGCCTTTTTGAACTGCGGGTTTTGCTGACCGCCTTCAACGCACCGTTCGATCAGCCGCATAACGCCGTTGCCGACGAAATTGCGCACCTCATCCCGGCTGTGGGGAGGCAGCCCGCAGGCGGCCATGGCAGCGTTGACGCTGGCGGTGAGGTCGTCGAGGGTATCCAGAAGGGTTCCGTCCAGATCAAAAATAATTGCGTGGTCTTTCAGCATAGTTTTTAATGTCCTTTCTTTTCCGACCGCAGGGGAGAGCGGTCACGAATTTGTGAATCAATTACCCTTCTTGGGGAGTTTATGCCGGGTGCCATCCGGCTCAACAATAACAGTATTATCCAGCTGGGCGCGCAGGCTTGCCTTGAAGCTGTCGATATATTCCCGTCTGAGGCGAAGCTGTTCAGCCTCTTCATCGGGAGTAAGCCCGACAGTTTTTTTCTTTTTGGCGAGTTCATTGATGCGCTCGATCTGCTGCTGGGTCATAAGGTGTGTCCCTCCTTTTTAGGCGGATTTGTATCCTGTTTCAGGATGGCGGTCAGTGCCTGCAAAAAACGCTGGTCGTCATCGGGTGTGCGCGGACGGGTTTTCGCGGACTTTCTGCCCGACCGCCGCAGATTCCGGCCGATATGCCGTTCAAAGAGCAGCTGGTCGATGTTGTCAGCGGTGAAAGTAAGACCGGCAAAACTGATTGCGGCGGCGCCCTTGCCGAGCGCCATCGACGCGACGCCGTAGTCCTGCGTAATTACCAGGTCACCCGGGTCAGTCAGCCCGATCAGTTTATAGTCGGCAGCGTCGGCACCCTGGCTTACAGTCACGACCGTGGCGTAATCGTCCTCCAGCAGATGGCTGTCATCTGCGACCATTATGAGCGGGATACCCAAGCTTTGCGCACACTGCCTGACCAGCGCCTTGACCGGGCAGGCGTCGGCATCGATCAGGATTTTGCCGGAAAACATGGCGCAGTCCACCTCCATCCGAATGGTATCCGACCGAACGACAGTCATTTCAGATACCAAAAACAGGTATTTCAATGGTATTATACCACATTTCGTCTCAAATGACAAATTGCTTCACAAAGATTCGTCAAAATGACGGAATTTTTGAAAAATCACTTTCACAGGCGAAAGTTTTTGGAAAGCACTTGACTTTCATATTGTGAAGTATTAAAATACAATCAGAAGACCGGTGTTTTCCACCGGAAGATAAAGAGAAAATAAAAGATACGGAAAGGATTGGTCTGTCGATGAACGAAAAGCTGCGCGAATTGAATGTGGAATTTCTGTTTGATGCAATTCTCAAATTACAGACGATGGAAGAATGCTATAACTTTTTTGAAGATCTCTGTACCGTACCGGAACTGAAGGCAATGGCCCAGCGGATTCAGGTGGCGCGGATGCTGAGCGAGAAGAAGGTATATTCGGATATCGTATCCTCGACCGGCGCGTCGACTGCTACGATTTCGCGGGTCAAGAGATCGCTTGACTACGGCTGCGACGGATACAAGGTGGTATTTGACCGCCTGGACGCGGACAAAGGGCAGTAAGGGAGGATCTTTTTGAGCGGATATGTCAGCTTTGCCGGCGTGTATGACCGGTTGACGCTGGAGATCGATTATCCGGCGCGCGGGCGATATTTTGACGAATGTATCCGCCGGCATGGCGGGAAAAAAGGCGTGCTGCTCGACATGGGCTGCGGAACAGGAAGCATGTGTGAAGTGATGGCAGGGCTTGGATATGACGTGATGGGCGCCGACGATTCTTATGAGATGCTGACCGAGGCGATGAACAAGCGGATGCAGTCGGGCGCGGACATTGTCTATATTGCCCAGAGCATGACCGAACTGGATCTGCCGGGAAAGGTCGATGTGATCATTTCGACGCTGGACTCGCTCAACCATCTGACCGAGTACGCGGATTTTGACCGTGCGATTGAACGTGCGGCGCTGTTTCTGGAGAAGGACGGCGTGTTTGTATTTGACGTCAACAGCGTCTACTAGCATGAGAAGGTACTTGCCGGGAATACTTTTGTGTACGATCTGGATGATATTTACTGTGTCTGGCAGAATACGCCGGGCGAAGGGTACCTGACCGGGATGGATCTGGACATTTTTGTTCAGGATGAGGACGGAGCCTATACCCGGATGGAAGACCACTTTGCCGAACGCGGATATACCCATGAACAGATTACCGCGTCTTTGGAAAAGCATGGTCTGCGGCTTTGTGCGGTCTATCACGCCGACAGTTTTGAACCGCCGCGCGAGGATTCTCAGCGGCTGATTTATGTTGCGAAACACGCTTAACGGACAGATGGAATAAATAAGAAAGAATAGTCCCGGCAGGTATCGCGCTTTCATGGCGGTATCTGCCGGGCATATGAGTGAACAGCGGCGAAATGCTTTCGCCGCCGTTTTCGTGTTTTGTCGCTGGCGGCAGCGCATTGACAGAGTGACCGCGGTGACACGCCGCCTGTCAAAAAAGTCAAGAGCGGCGAAGAAACGTCCGATTGCTGAGCATTTGAGGCGTGGTAAAACGTCGGCAAATATCCTGCGTCGACACGCCGCTGCTGAGTATTGGGTGCGGAATAAATCATTAGTATTAAGTCTGCGGCAATACGCCAATTCTAAGTATTTGGAGCGTGGTCGAAGCCGTGGAGTGCTGAGCTTTTGGGGCGTGGTAAAACTTTGGCAAACAGGGAGCCCAGCATACTTTTTTTACGTTGGAGCGTAAACGAAGCTACCCTTTGCTGAGCACTGGGAGCGGGATAAAACATTAGCATTAAATCTGCGGCGATACGCCGCCTGGGCGGAAAGGAAGATTGAAAAGATGGGAAGAATTACCCGTGCGCTTTCGCGCGACGGTTCGGCGATGGCAATGGCGATTTCGGCAACGGATATTGTCACCCGGATTGAACAGGTGCATCAGACTTCGGCAGTTGTAACAGCTGCTGCCGGGAGACTTGCGGCGGCAGCGTCGATGATGGGCGTGCTGCTGAAAGCTGAGAAAGACACACTGACACTGCGTCTGGACGGCGGAGGACCTGCCGGGGTACTGCTGGCGGTTGCCGATTCACAGGGAAATGTCAAGGTTTCGGTGACCAATCCGGTCGTTGAACTGCCGCTCAACAAGATGGGTAAACTGGATGTCGGCGGCGCGGTCGGACGGGACGGAACCCTGTCGATTATCCGCGAGATGGGACTGAAAGAGCCGTATATCGGTCAGGTGCCGATCGTTTCCGGCGAGATCGCAGAGGATATTACCAGCTATTACGCGACTTCCGAGCAGACGCCGACCGTCTGCGGATTTGGCGTGCTGGTCAACCCTGATCTGAGTGTACAGGCAGCGGGTGGATTTCTGGTGCAGCTGTTGCCGTTTGCGGATACCGCGGTCATTGACCGGCTGGAAGAGAACCTGAAAGACCTGCCGCCTGTTTCGGCGATGATCCGGGACGGTATGACACCGCAGGATATTGTTATGAAACTGCTGGACGGGCTGGAACCGGATATTCTGGATGAATATCTGCCGGTATACCGCTGCGGCTGTTCGCGTGAAAGAACTGAGGAGATGCTCCGATCGCTGGGTACCAAAGAACTGGACGAAATCATCCGGGAAGACCATGGAGCAGAGGTCTGCTGCCATTTCTGCGAAAAGAAATACCGGTTTACCGAAGAGGAACTGGTTGCTTTGCGGGACAGCGTGCTGCAAGAGCAGGAAGCAGACACCCGGGAGGATGGAGGTCAGGCATGAGGGTACTGGTAATCGGAGACGTAGTCGGGAGCCCGGGATGCAATTTTGTCCGGGAGAAGCTGCCTGCCTTCAAACGTGCGGAGAAAATCGACGTCGTCATTGCCAACGGCGAAAACTCGGCAGTCGGCAACGGCGTATTGCCGGTTTCAGCGGGGCACCTGTTTGACAGCGGCGTTGACGTACTGACCGGCGGCAACCATTCCTTCAAGCGGCGCGAGATTTACGATTATCTGCCCGACCACCCGAACCTGCTTCGCCCTGCGAATTACCCCGACTGCCCGTATGGAGAAGGCTGGTTTGTGCTGGACGGCGGCAGTTATACGATGCTGGTCATCAGCGTACTGGGGCTGGTCTATCTGGAGCCGCTGGACGACCCGTTTAAGACGGTTGACCGGATTATCCGCGAGCACCCGGCGACCTATACGATTGTCGATTTTCATGCCGAGGCGACCGGTGAAAAGATGGCGATGGGGTATTATCTGGATGGTCGTGTTTCGGCAGTCGTCGGGACACATACCCATGTCCAGACAGCGGATGAACAGATTCTCGAAAAGGGAACCGGATATATTTCTGATTTGGGAATGACCGGACCGGTGCGTTCGATTCTGGGCACCAGCCCGGAGGACATCGTGCACAAGATGACCACCCATCTGCCGACTCGATTCCATGTACCGGAAGGGGACTGCAAGCTGGAAGGCGTCATCCTCGACCTTGCCAAAAATGGTCTGTGCACCGGAATCCGCCGTGTTCAGCTGCGGTAAAAGTGGTTGGGAGAACTGTACTTTCAGTTTATCGCCAGCCTTTCTACACCGGCGGCTTTGACATAGCGGTTTGACCGGATTTAAAACAACAATCCCGATTTTGTTGCACTGAGTTTGTGGTGCCGTCATCAAACAGGGAGAGACAGATGAACGAAGTATTTTATGCTTATCATGTTGTGACCGAACGTCCGATGGAACCCGGTCAGCAGATTTTGATGGATGCCGGTCATCCAAATGGCGTATATCACCGGGTGATGGAGAAACGCACAGAAGTGGAAGCAATCTGGAAAGATCCCGACAGATATGATGCAAATCAGCTGGAACATCATACCCGGGTAGCACTTCGTGAACTGGCACTGGAACAGGTTCGGCAGCAACAGTATGACCAATATCCATCAAGAATGTGCTGCCTGTATGTATCCCGTGATCTGAAAGAAGCACGCCAGTGGGCGGAGTGGTTTGTCGGATGGGGACGGCCGACCTTTTCGATTGTCCGGCTGAAGATTGAAGGAAACAGTTTCGCAGGCGATGCGAACAACTGTTTTGATGCACTGACCGACCATGCGGAAAACTTAAGGCTTGCAGCGCGATACTGGGAGAATCTGCCCAACCTGCGCGGTGAACCGCCGATCGAAGAAATACTGGCAAGCGGTCGGATAACGGTCGATCAGCTGGTCGAACAGATCGGATGCAATCTCAAATAATTACCGGATATACGAAAATGGAAAGATGTCCTTGCAATTTTGAACAAATAGTTTTATAATAAGACTAGTGAGAAGGAATTTTCTTCCCGAAAAACAGAAAGGAATGTCATTATTATGTCCAAACAGTTTATTGTTGAAACTTCCGCAAGACACGTTCATGTTACCAAGGAAACCCTGGCAACCCTGTTCGGTGCCGACGCTGTTCTGCACAACAAAAAGAACCTCTCTCAGCCCGGCCAGTTTGCCTGCGAAGAGAAGGTCACTGTTGTTGGCCCCAAAGGTTCTCTGAAATGTTCTATTCTCGGTCCGGAAAGATCTGCTGACCAGATCGAAGTTTCCTTCACCGATGCCCGTGCACTGGGCGTAGTTCCTCCTGTCCGTGAGTCGGGCGACGTTGCAGGTTCCGCACCCTGCAAGCTGGTTGGTCCCTGCGGCGAGGTTGAGCTGAAGGAAGGCGTCATCGTTGCAAAGCGTCATATCCATATGACTCCTGCCGATGCTGAAGAGATGGGCATTAAGGATAAAGACGTTGTCTGGGTCAAGGTTGACACCGACGGCAGAAGCGTCGTATTCGGTGATGTAGTCTGCCGCGTAAGCAGCAGCTACGCGCTGGCAATGCACATCGACACCGACGAAGCAAATGCTGCCGGCTGCGCTGGCAACGTCATGGGCGAGATCATTACCCTGTAATTTACTTGTTCAAAAAAGGCACCCTTTCCGGTATCGGAGAGGGTGCCTGAGATTGTCGAAAAACGTTTTTGGGATTGGCAAATCGACTGCTCAAGATTGGACAAACCCTTGTTTAGAGGACAGCAGGTGCAGGGCGCAGCCCTGCGCGCGCCTTGGCGCGCAACTCCATAAA
>CALWWT010000245.1 GCA_944385325.1 uncultured Clostridia bacterium
TGTTGCGCATAGCTTACCGCCGCCGCTGAAAGCAGATTCAGCTGCACTGGGTCAACCGACAGATAAGTGACATTCCCCTGGCTGTCGGTTCCCATTTTGGTCAGTGAGCCGGTGACCGCCTGCATTGCGTCAGCAGCGCTTTCACTGAGCAGACCGGTTGCCCAGCCGACAGCACCCGTTTCCAGCAAAGACTGTTCCGCTCTGCGCATCCGCCCGGCGAAAGCAGCCGAAGCGCCGACCAGCAGAATCATAATTGCCACGAAACGCAGCCAGCGTCCAGCCGGCAGGCGCGGCAGCTTGCTGCTGCCAGCCATACGGATACCGGACGTCTGCCGGTTACGGAACCCGGATTTTTTTTCTCTGGCGCGCATCCATCTTCCCTCCCAAGGTATTCGCATCTGCTGCAATATATGCAGCCGGACAGGCTAAACGTTCTCATATACCCAGCTAACATTTGGAAAAATGGCGAAAGCCTTTTCAAACTTTCCCGACCGCCTGGATTTTTATATAACATCTGGACAAAACCCGCCGTGTGCGGTATCATGTTAACAGACTATATATATCAGAATAAAGGAGTGTCACCAAACCATGACCCAGACATCCGATGTCCAGCAGGCACGCAGCGCGTCCCATACAATCCGCGCCTGTCTTGCCGGGTATGTCGTACAGGCGATAATCAATAACTTTGCGCCCCTTTTATATCTGACCTTCCAGTCAGATTTCCGCATCGGGCTTGAAAAGATCGCGCTGATCACCACCGTTAACTTTTCCATCCAGCTGATTGTAGACGGGCTTTCGGCAAAATTTGTCGACCGTATCGGCTACCGTGCCTCTGCGATACTGGCGCACGCCTGTGCGGCGCTGGGACTGGCACTGATGGCATTTCTGCCGTCGGTCATGCCGCCGTTTGCAGGGCTGTTGTGCGCAAGCGGAATATACGCGGTCGGCGGCGGGCTGATCGAAGTAATTATCAGCCCGATGGTGGAATCCTGTCCAACGCCGCCCAAAAAAAAGCAATCGATCATGAGCCTTCTGCATTCATTTTACTGCTGGGGACATCTGGGCGTGGTGCTGATCTCAACGGCATTTTTTATCCTGATGGGTGTGGAAAACTGGAGAATCCTTGTGATACTCTGGGCAGTTGTACCGGCTGTGAATATGATCGTATTCTGTATCGTTCCGGTATACACGCCGCAGGATATTGACGCACCTGCCATTCGTCCGCGAAAACTGTTTAAAATGAAACTTTTCTGGCTGCTGATGCTGCTGATGGTCTGCGCAGGCGCGTCGGAACTGGCAATGAGCCAGTGGGCATCGGCGTTTGCAGAATCAGCGCTCGGTGTCAGCAAAACGGTCGGTGACCTGGTGGGACCGTGTACCTTTGCGCTGTGCATGGGGCTTGCAAGGGCATTTTTTGCGAAGATGGGCGAACGGCTGATGCTGAACAATTACATGACCTTCTGCTGTATTCTCTGCATTGCCAGTTACCTGATGGCAGCTTCGGGGATACCGGCGCTTGGAATGATCGGATGCGGGCTGTGCGGATTTTCGGTCGGCGTACTCTGGCCGGGATGCTTCTCGACCGCTGCAAAGGCTCTGCCAGGCGGCGGCACCACGATGTATGCGATGCTGGCGCTTGCGGGAGACGTCGGATGCAATGCCGGTCCGACGATGGTTGGCATGATTGCCGGTGCATTTGGGGAAGACCTGCGTCCGGCGCTGATATTTGCGGTCATTTTCCCGGCGGTGCTGATCGGCGCACTGATCTACTACCGGAGAATGCCGCAGGAAAAAGAATCATAAACTGAATATTGTGCTGCGAACGCCGCAGGGATATGCAAAGGGATACAGAAATCTCCTTGCAATTTTGTCCTTGCGGCGTTATACTTATATTTATAATGTAAATAAAACAAAATCCCGGCAGAAAGGAACTGATTTCTATGCAGATTACAACCCCGATTGTCACGATGATTGCCCGGCGCAGCTGGTGTATCAACGAGTATGGAATGGACGCAATGTTTTTGCTGGAAGGCGCGCATAAAGCGCTGCTGATCGATACCGGCACCGGGACATTCAATGTCGCAGACCTTGCCCGGCAGCTGACCAATAAACCCGTAATGGTTGCCTGTACCCACGGGCATGTCGACCATGTCGGCGGCATTGGATTTTTTGACACGGTCTATCTGCATGAGGCGGACTTTGAAGCGGCGCGCACCCTGAGTGCCGAGACACGGAAAGGATACGTCCGTATCATGAACTCGATGAGCGGCGGACTCTACTCGGTCACCGAAGGAGACGTAGTCGAGTTTGATAAACTCCCTGAGTTGAAACCGCTCAAGGAAGGCGACATCATCGACCTTGGCGGACGGAAGATCGTGGTTTATGAAACGCCCGGTCACACACCCGGCGGACTGAGTTTTCTGGATGTACGGGAACGGATCATTTTTACCGGAGACGCCTGCAACGGGAACACCCTGCTTTCTTCTTCCGACCGGGTCAAACCGCGTTCCGGCGTGGACACCCTGCTTGCGACCGCAGAAAAACTCAAATCGCTTGAGCCCTACTACGACCGCAATTATAACGGTCATATCGGCTATGCTGCCAATCTGACCTGCGCCCCGATGCCGGAATCCATCAATGATGACGCCATCCGTGTCTGCAAAGGGATTCTGTCGGGCGAGATCAAGGGCGAACCGCAAGAGGCTGCATTTGGCGGCAACAGTAACCATGCCGGTTATGGTGCATTTGGCGTGCGGTTTGACCCGGCGCAGATTTACGAGAAATAAGGAGGGGTTCCCATGGCTGAGCTGATTTTTGAATCGATTCCCAACAATCCGGCACTTGACGGACTTGCATCGGTCATTCCGGATATTGTGTATTCCCACGCAGGCGGCAAAGAGCTGAAACTGACGCTGATCGTCCCGCAAGTCTCCCGCATCCCCAAAAACCCGGCAACATACCCCTGTATTGTCTTTGTACAGGGCAGCGGATGGACCTTCCCGGACATTACATATGAACTGCCGCAGATGAGCGAGTTTGCCCGGAATGGATACATCGTCGCGATGGTCACCCACCGGTCCGCACTGGACGGATTCAAAGCGCCTGCCTTTTTGAAAGACGTCAAGACCGCCATCCGTTTTCTGCGCGCAAACGCAGAAAACTATCAAATCGACCCTGACCGTATCGGCATCTGGGGCACCTCATCCGGCGGCAATACGGCGCTGCTGGTCGGGCTGACAGGTGACGACCCGATCTACCGCACCGATGAACACAGCGGATTTTCCGACAAAGTCAAAACGGTGGTCGAGTGTTTCGGACCGGCGGATATCCCGGCACTGTTTGATGGGCTGAAGGAACGAGCCGATCATAATCCCGGTGACCGTGCGCTTTTATATGGGCTTCTGGGCGCTGACCCGGTGGAACAGCGTGCACGGATGCGGATGATGAACCCGATTGAAATGGTGAAGGACGGAAAAGAATACCCGCCTTTTCTGCTGATCCACGGAGACAAAGACCCGCTGGTTCCCTAGTCCCAGAGCGAGCTGATGGCGGCAAAACGTGCCCAGGCAGATATCCCGACCCGGCTGATTAAGGTGGAAGGCGCCGAGCATGAAGGTACCTTCTGGAGCGGAAAGCTGTTTGGAATCATTGCGGACTATCTTAAACAGACGCTGTAAAGAAGCTGTCTCCACTGCCGCGTACCGGATATGCGGCAGTGGATTTCC
>CALWWT010000246.1 GCA_944385325.1 uncultured Clostridia bacterium
ATTCGGTTTTTTTCAATCAGCTCCAGAATTTTTTGCAGACGAACGGATTTGAGAGACATAGCTGATGATCCTTTCTCTTTATTTTCTGCTGCGCCAGATCAGCTTTTCATTCAATACATCGTAAAACGATTTTCCTGTCAGATTAATCAGTGTTACCGCGATTTCACTCTTTTCAATATGCAGCCGGTCACGCGGCCATACCGGCACACTCTCTTCCCCATCGATCGTCAGATAAGCTTTTGCGTCCACTTCCAAAAGACAGACTCCCAGCTTGCTTTCATCGTCGAAGACGATCGGTCTGGTAAAGAGTGAATGGGGTGACAACGGCGTCATCGAAATGCAGTTGATCGCCGGGTCTATGATCGGTCCGCCTGCCGACATCGCATATGCAGTCGAACCGGTCGGCGTTGAAAAGATCAAACCGTCCGCGCGGTAACTTCCCACCATCCGCATCCGGTTTTCAACGCTCATCCCGATCATCCGGTTAAGCGGTCCGCCCTTTGAGAGGACTGCGTCATTCATTGCCTGCCAGCTTCGGCTTCCGGACGGCGTTTCCAGTGTGACGCGGAGCATCATCCGCTTTTCGGTCGTATACTCCCCTGTCAGCAGCCGTTCGATCTTTTCCAGCTGGTCACTCTCCAGTGTTGCCAAAAACCCCAGATGCCCCAGGTTGATGCCCAATACCGGTCTGTTATGACAGGCGGCGATTTTTCCGCCATGTATAATCGTTCCGTCTCCGCCGACTGCGACGCAGACATCACATTCCTTCATCAATTCTTCCAGTAAACCAAACCGCAGATTGGAGCATCCGGCACACCGACCGGAGAGCCTTTCTTCCATCAGGAACTCAACCGGCTGGGAAAACCGGGTCGCTGTCAGCCGGGCAATGCAGGAAAAAACATGCGGTTTATCGGTATTGGGAAGCAATAGCAGCTTCATGGGTCACATCCTTTTCATTATCTGCGGTCAAGCGCCTGATGGGCGGCATTTACCAGCTGCACAAGCAGATTGTCACCGACCGACACAGGCTTGTTTTTTCTGAGCAGAAATAAGTATTCGATATTCCCCTCAGGTCCGCGTATTGGAGAATAGTCCGCACCGGTCACACCAAGCCCGGACTCAGCAGCATACCGCAAAACATCCCGCAAAACCTGCAGATGGACCTTTGGATCACGGACAACGCCTTTCTTGCCGACATTGCCGCGTCCCGCCTCAAACTGCGGCTTGACCAGTACAACCGCTTCTCCATCCTCTTTCAGCAGCCGGTAAATTACCGGCAGCACATGCCGCAAAGAAATGAAAGATACATCGGTCGAAACAAAATCCAGCGGCTCGATTGCATCCGGCGGCAGATCGCGGATATTGGTCTTTTCCATATTGACCACTTGAGGATTTTCCAATAAGCTGGGGTGGAGCTGACCGGTTCCAACGTCAATCGCAAAAACTTTCAAAGCACCATGCTGCAGCATACAGTCGGTAAATCCACCGGTCGAAGCCCCAATATCCGCGCAGACCATCCCTTTCAGCTCCACCGGAAAAACTTCCAGCGCACGCTGCAATTTCAGTCCTCCGCGGCTGACAAACGGCAGCTGACCGCCGGTAATTTCTACCCTCGCGTCTTCTTCAATCTGAGTGCTCGGACGGTTGGCAACAACACCATTCACCATCACCTGTCCGTCACGAATCAGACGTGCCGCCTGTTCCCGGCTGGGAACCAGTCCCATCGCAGCCATTGCCGCATCTAACCGGCGTGTCATCGCCTCACCATCCTTTCTCCTCATCCAAAATGTTATCAGAATTTTCCCGGGCTGCCTCACACAGCCTGCGACCAATCGCCTGGGCAGAAAGCCCATACTCTTCCAGTGCCCACGGGATGCTGCACTGACGAATAAAGCCATCCGGCAGTGTTACCATCTCATACTTTCCATTAAATCCTGCCTTGACTAAAGCCGTCAGCAGATGTTCGCAAATACTGCCGCTCTGAACCGATTCTTCAAAAAACAGGATGTGCTTTCTCCTTGCAAGCACCCGCACCAGTTCTTCCGAAAACGGCCAGATACGATTGAGCAGCACCACTTCCGGCGGCTGCTCCATCTCCTGCACTGCTTCATAAAGTGCCGATGCCGTCCGTCCATAACTGATCGCAGTCAGACCGGTACCATCCAGCCAGACATCGTCTTCCTCCGGACCCAGCGCACAATGGCATGGATTTTCACCACCGCGCGGATACCGCACAGCGACAACACCGCTATCTTCAAACAATGCCCTTTTGATATCTGCGCGCAGCTGGTCAAAAGTCGCCGGTGAATAAATCGTAATTCCCGGCATGGAAGTCAGCAGTGATATATCAAATATCCCCTGATGCGTATCTCCGTCATCACCAACAATCCCGGCACGATCAATCGCCAGCACAATGTGCGTCCGCTCAAGCGCTGCATCATGCAGCACCTGATCAAAACAACGCTGAAAAAAGGTCGAATACACCGCAAATACCGGTATATATCCCTTTACCGCCAACCCGGCTGCAAAAGTCACCGCATGTTCTTCAGCGATCCCGACGTCAAAAAAACGGCTGCGGCAGGCTTTGGAAAATGGGTCCAGCCCGGTTCCGACTGCCATCGCTGCGGTAATGGCACAAACCTTCGGGTTCTGTCCCAGCTTGACCATCTCCGCACCAAATACAGCAGAAAAACTGTTGCACGCCGGAGCTGGTTCTCCGTCCGGAGAACCAGTCTGAATATCAAACTGACTGACCCCATGATAAGCCGGCGGATTGCGTTCAGCAAAGGTGTAACCCTTGCCTTTCACCGTCTCCACCTGGACGACTGCCGGTCGTCCAAGTCCCTTTGCTCGGCGCAGCACCTGTTCAAGTTCCTGAAGGTTGTGACCATCCACCGGGCCGAAATATTCCAATCCCATCTCTTCAAAAAAAGTGTTATGAAACAGGATATATTTCAGCACCGATTTTGAAGACCGCAGCGCCCTTTTCAGAGGTCTGCCCACCAAAGGCAGGTGATCCAGAATCGACTCCACCCGCTGCTTGACATGCAGATACCCGGGCTTTGCGCGTATTGTTGAAAGATACCGGGCAAATGCCCCGACATTGCGGGAAATCGACATATCATTATGATTGAGAACAATCACCAGCCGGACATTACTCCGTCCGGCGTTGTTGATCGCTTCATAGATCATTCCACCGGTGAACGCTCCGTCACCAACAACAGCCACTGCTGTGTGGTCATTTCCGCTCATTTTATTAGCACAGGCGATCCCATATGCCGCACTGATGGAAGTGGACGCGTGTCCGGCGACAAACGCATCATGCTCGCTCTCTTCCGGCTTCGGAAACCCAGAAAGCCCGTTTCTCTGACGAAGGGTCGAAAAACGTTCTTTCCGCCCGGTCAGAATCTTATGGGTATAACTCTGGTGCCCGACATCCCAGACAATCGAGTCCTTCGGAGAATCAAACACCCGATGCAATGCAACAGTCAGTTCGACCGCACCCAAATTGGAAGCCAGATGGCCTCCTGTCCGGGATACATGCTCGATCAAAAACTGGCGGATTTCATAACAGAGCCTGCCGACTTCCCAGTCTCCGAGTGCCCGCAAATCGGACGGCGACTGGATGCGGTCCAGTATTGGATAATGCTCCATGTAATACTTCCTTACGTTTATTTTATACCGGCATAATCAGCCCGAGAACTACACCTAAAATGGCGCCTCCCAGAACTTCCAGCGGTGTGTGTCCCAAAAATTCCTTGAGCGCTTTCTGGGACGGCGTCATCGACTCACCATCCGAAAACAACAGCTGATTGAGTACCTTTGCGTGTTCACCTGCCGCACGGCGTACTCCGGTCGCGTCATACATGACAATACACGCCAGCACCAGCGATAAAGTAAACAGCGGTGACGAAAGTCCATATATACGCGCAACGCCTACCGTCAATCCACAGACAGTCGATGTATGGGATGACGGCATCCCACCGGCGCCGAAAAGCCGTTCGATTTCCAGTTTGCCGCTGTGAATGGAATACAGGATCAGCTTGAGCACCTGTGCAGCTGCCCAGCAGGCTACAGCAATCCACAATACCGTATTGGACAACAGATCGTTGAACAAACCGATTTCCTCCTTTATCATCTGATCCGGTCAAGCAGCCCGCAGGTGTAATCTGCCAGTACACCGCTGCCGTCAAAAATCGCGATTGCGTCAACTGCCTCAGCCGTATAACGGCGGGCATATTCCCGCGCACCTTCCAAGCCTAAAACAGACGGATAGGTCACCTTTTTATTGGCAATATCACTTCCAACCGGTTTCCCCAGCACGGCTGCATCCGCAGTCAGGTCGAGTATATCGTCGATCACCTGAAACGCCAGTCCAAAATTTTGCGCAAACCGGTCTGCGGCAGCAAGCTGTTCCTCAGTGCCGCCGGCTGCCGCGACACCCATCCGGCAGGCTGCGGATAAAAGTGCAGATGTCTTTTTCTCATTGGTTTTACGAATCGTTTCAAGCGGCAGACTGATCGCACCTTCGTTTTCAAGGTCCATTTCCTGTCCGCCAATCATTCCCTGTACGCCAATTGCGTTTGCCAGAATCGCTACAGCTTTTACCACCCGTTCAGGCGGCAGTTTTGCATCGGCAACCGCCTCAAATGCCATCGTCAGCAGTCCGTCTCCTGCCAAAAGTGCGGTCGCTTCTCCATAAGCAATATGGCAGGACGGTCGTCCTCTCCGCAGATCATCATCATCCATACACGGCAGATCGTCGTGAATCAGCGAATAGGTCTGTATCATCTCGACTCCGGCTGCAAAGGCAAGCGCCTTTCTCCAGTCACCGCCGCACAGCCGTGAAAATTCCAGCGTCAGGATCGGCCGGATGCGCTTGCCTCCGGCAAACGCCGAATAGCCCATCGCTTCCAGCACCCGTCCCGGTTCACACGGCACTTTCAGATATCCGGCGAGGGTCTCCTCTATCGCCTGCAAGTATTCTTCAAATTGTTGATGCATGGTCGTATCTCAACCCTTTCCGGCACTGACTCACAGCGCCAAATATTCTGTCACTGCCGGAGCTTCCGGTTACAGTTCAAGCTGCTGGCTGTCCGGGGGTTCCGGTAAATCTTCCGGCTCGGACTGCTCACGGATACGCAGCTTTGCGCTCTCCAGCGTCTTCTGGCAGAGCCGCACCAGGGCTACGCCTTCTTCATACGCTTTGAGCGAATCCTCAAGCGACATGCTCCCATCCTCCAGCCCGGCAGCAATCTCTTCCAGCCGGGTCAGCGCCTGTTCAAATGTCGGATTTTTCTTTGAAGCCATAAACCGTTTCCTTTCCTCAATCAGATGGCGGCGCGTTCCGGCTGACTGCCGAAACAACACTTTCTGCCGTTCCATCTGCAAAACGCGTTACCATCCGGTCACCCGGACGCAGTGTATGCAGACTGACCGGCATTCCGCCGTCACCCATTGTCAGCGTATATCCCCTCGCAAGTACCCGCATCGGGCTGAGATCCTCCAGCCGCGCGGCATTGCCAATCAGCTGGCGCTCTGCCCGTTCAAGACGGATTGCCATTGCAGTCTGCAAATCCGCCGCCGCAGCAGTCAGCCGGTTTTCACTTTCCCGGATCTTTCCTTTCGGAGAATCCGCCTTCAACCGATAAGCCGCCGCCATAAACCGTGAAAATGCAGCCGACTCCAACATCTGAACAGCCGTCTGCATCCGTTTTTTCAAATTTTCAAATTTTTACATCCGCCGTTACAGCTGCACACCGGGAGATGAAACCGACAGCCTTCTCTGATAACCGTTTACTTTTGCCTCTTCCAGCCGAATCCGGTCAGAAAGACAACGGTCAAGGCTTTCGGCAATCTCTGCCACTTCCCGGCGCAATACGCCGATATCCGGCGCACACAGTTCGGCTGCCGCAGATGGTGTCGGCGCACGCAGATCAGCCACCAGATCACAGATGGTCACATCCGTTTCATGCCCGACCGCCGAAATAACCGGTATCCGGCAGGCATATACCGCCCTTGCGACCCGCTCGTCGTTAAACGCCCACAAATCTTCCAGTGAACCACCGCCGCGTCCGACGATAATCACATCCGGTGACACAGTCTCTGCCAGCCGCAATGCCGACACAATCGAATCTGGCGCATTTTCGCCCTGGACCAGCGCCGGACAGAGGATCAGTTCTCCCAACGGCCAGCGCCGGGACAAAATATGGATAATGTCCTGCAAAGCAGCGCCGGTTTTGGCAGTCACGACCGCAATTTTCTGCGGATACTGCGGAAGCGGTTTTTTATGCCCGGGATCGAATAACCCATCCCGTCCCAGCCGCTCTTTCAGCTGTTCAAACGCCATGTACAGCGCACCAAGCCCGTCTGGCTGCATATCCGCACAGATAATCTGACAGATGCCGTCCCGTTCAAATAACTGGACACTGCCAAAAATAATAACACTCATCCCATTCTGCGGCAAAAACCGCAGCCGGGATGCGTTCCATTTAAACATGACAGCTTTAATGGAGGTGCGCGCGTCTTTCAATGTAAAATAAAAATGACCTGTCCGCAGGTGGTTGGTAAAATTGGAGATCTCCCCGCGGATATAGATGCTCTTGAGCTGCACGTCTTCATCCAGCAGCCCTTTCAGATATCCGTTAATCTGGGAGACAGTCAGAATCTGATTCAATCCGCTTTCCTTTCCCGGCAGATGTCCTCTCCTGCCGCCAAAGCAGCCAATATCGCAATACCTGCCGCATTGTCGGAAGAAAACTGCGGCTCGGCAAATATACCGCCGTACTTCGACTCAAACTGCTGACGGATAATGACATTGGACATCACGCCGCCGGCATATACCAGCGGCAATTCCCCATACTTTTCAATCAATGCCCGGGTCATTCCATCCAGTGCCGCTTCAATCGATTTGAGACAAAAAAGCGCGATATATTCCGGTGCTTTTCCCTCATCCAGCAGCTTCCGGCATCGATTTTCAATTCCCGACAAGCAGCAGTCAGCGCCCTTCATTGTCGGACGGACCTTGATTTTTTCCTCACACCGGAGTGCCAGCTCGGTCAGCTGCGGTCCGCATGGGAACTTGAGCCCGAGCATCAGTCCAACCCGGTCAACCGCCTGTCCCGCTTTCAAATCCAGCGAACGGGCAGCAGGCGTGATCTTAAAAAACGGTTCTCCCGGCTCAACCAGCAGCGCGTCTGTCGTACCGCCGGACAGATGGAAGGCAATAAACCGTTCTTTCATTAAATCCAGCCTCCCGGCAGAATAAAGCGCTGCTGCAATATGCCCTTCCTGATGGGAAAAGGCAACCATCGGCACACCCACGGCAGAAGATATCAACTGCGCCCCCATCTGACCGACCAGAAAACAGGGCATATAAGACCCTTCCGCACGTCTTGGAAAAATCGAAACGCCTACTCCGGACAGCTCCGGTGTACCGTCTTGAAACAACTGCTCAGCCAGCGTTCCCAGCTGCTGAACATGTGCAAATACAGCGTCACTCTGCCGAAGACCAAGCGCACCAGGTGCAGTCGGCAGCAGCTTTTTTTCCATTTTTACGGCTTTATCCCCTAACTCCCAGGCACTGCTGTCAAAAAGTGCAGTTGAGGTCGTATAATTGGAAGTGTCGATGCCGAGATATATGCCCATCAGTCTTCCATCTCCGCAGCTGCCGCGTTAATCGCACGGACAATGCTGCCCAGTACGCCGTTAATGAACGATACGTCTTCCTCATAAGCAAAATCGCCTGCCAGCTTGACGCATTCACTGACAACGATATCGTCCTCAACATCGTCACAGTATACGATCTCATATACGCCCAACCGCAGAATAGCAAGCGACACTTTGGAAATGCGCTCCATCTTCCATTTTTTCAGGTTGAAAGAGATCAGTTCGTCGATCGGTTCCTGATAGCGCACGACGCCCAAAAACATCGATTCAACTTCAGGGGTGATCTCCAGCTCCTCGTTTTCTTTCGCCGTTTCCAGCAATTCACTTGGGCTGTCGTCGTTGAAGATCCGTTCAAATACCAGAATAAACGCGTTTTCTCTCATCTGATGTCTGGTCAGCTTTTTCATTGTACAATATATTCCTTTCTTTCCATCATTCCCGTTCATCTCTCCAAGGAGTAAACAAATCTCTTTTTCAGGCTGCCGTTTATTCAACCGTCAGATCATTTACTCTGCGCTTGCCGCAACAATATCAACTACATATACATTTACACGGCTGACTGCAATACCGGTCATATCCTGAACGGCTTCCTTGACCTTTTCCTGAATCTGGGAGCATACTTTCTTCATTTTATATCCGCGGGAAAGCACAACCGAAATATCAATCGCCGCAGCGTCGCCTTCAACACGACCCACCACCCGGTGCACGTTCGGCCGGTCAAAAAGTCTGTCGATCGGGCTGCTGCTGCGGGTGGAAAGACGAGCCACTCCCGGGATTTCTCCGACAACCGTCTTGACAATTGTCTCCAGTACCCCTTCCGAAATTTTGATATTGGATGTGATCGGGTTTTCTTTCGGCTGCATACAATTTCCTCCTGTCCGAAAATTTGCCTGCGTCCATCACACGGGCGCAAACCGTTACAAAGTTATTATAACACCATTCGCACAAATAAACAACAGGTTTGTATAATTTTTTTCATTTTGATAAAAAATGAATATTTTTCTCTCCGCCTATACACGATCGAGTAGGAGGCTACCCAGTTCCTACTGCCAAGTCTGTAGTGGACTTTCACCACCAAGTTATTGCCCATGCCGGGCGCACCATAAAACGGTCGCTGCATTCATTTTACCGAATGCAGCGACCGTTATCGACTCATTATTCAATTCGCGAAATCAACTGGCAATACACATATACATTCTGAATCTTTTTGGCTTCATTACCCTTGTCGGTTACAATAACCGGCTGGGTTTCAGAGGGTGTTTCGTAAAGCTTGAATACAAGCCCATCCTGATTGACTTTCATATCCCGTATTCTCTTAAAAGTGAAATTCCGCTTTTCAATGCCAAGATAGCCAAAAATAATGGTCTGGATATTCATATTGGTAAAACATTGGATAACATCCTTTTCATCATGCATCTCCAAAATGGCCTTGGCTTCCTCAAAAGTCACATCAGTGCATTTAAATACACCACGGTTGATTACAGACATCATGGAGCTGTTGTCCAGCAAAAGCAGTTCATTAGCCGACATAGATAGAAACCTCCTTTTATTATGTTTGATTTTAGTATAAATCAATTAAAATTATTTGTCAATAATTGTTAAAAAGTTAACGAATATCAAACAAAAACATCCTGTCTCCTTTCCGGTCCGACAGGATGTTTTGTATCTTTTCCGGTTATTCTTCCAGTCCGACTTCTCCAACCGAAACAGCCTCCGCTGAAAGCCCGGTTTCTTCAATAATAATGTTTTTGATCTGATTGGCAGTTTCAGCCGTCAGACCGTCTGTCCGCACAATGACACGGGCTGAATCCGCGTCGACATAAGCCAGGCATTCTGTAAAGCCCTTTGCCTTGACAAGAGTTTCAATCTTATTTTCACTTTCAATCTGGGCAGATACAGCCAATGCCTTCTCAGCTGCAAGTTCCTTTTCGTCATCGGTCATTTCCTCGGCGCCAAGCGTCTGAGCAAGCGTTTCGATCGCCTCATCCCTTGCTTTGCGGCGCTCCAGACGAGCGGATGTAAAATAATCATTTTCAGTTTCTGCGGTTGTTTCGGCAGCAGTTTCACCGTCTGTCTCCTCAACCGGTTCCGCACCGGTCAGCTGTGCTTCACCGTAGTTTTCGGTATCCGAAGAACTGGGCTGTGACGCGGTCAGCAGGTCAAAGTTCCCGGTATCGGTAAACACATAGTTCAGATAGACTGCAATACCCAGTATCGTTACAAGACTTGCCAGAACAATCTGTTTTTTGCCAAGAATCACACTCATTTTCATAATCAGCGCCACCCTTTCACTGCATCTTTTCTATGCTCACACGGGATGTTGACAGCCCGTACAACGCATAGATCACCTCATAAACATCAGTTTGCACCTTTGCCAGATCCCCTCCCTCACATACCACCGCCACTCCTGTCACAGCAGGCAGCTGCTCAGAAACAACCACCGCTCCGCCGCCCGATGTGATATAATGTTCGGTTTTTTCCCGGCTGCTGACGTTTCCGTCCGCATATTCTTCCCTTTCCTCCTCTTCCGAAAGATATACCCTGCTGCCGGTATCTGCCAGTGTTACCATAACATGTGTTTTCCCTGCACCTGTGATATGGGAAATCGTCTCCTCCAACCGCTGCTCGATTGCGGCAGCCGGATCGGAGGTATCTGCCGCCGGTTCCGGCTCTGTGTCCGGAAAGAACGAGGACAGAAAAATCAGCCCGATTCCCGCAAGACCCAAAGCAAACAGCAGCCAGGGCTTTTTAGCTGTCAGCAGATTCTTTATCTTCTCCATCATCTTGATTCTCCGTTGTCACCAGCGTTGCGGTCACACCAAAACTTTCATTCAGACTTGCAGTCGCCGCAAGTGCGGAAGCAAGCTGCTGCTGATCGATCAGTATCCGCAGACTGGTAATAGATATGCTGTCTTCTCCGTCAATATGTATCTCCATCTCAACTTTTGCGTTTTCCACGCCATAACTTTCCAGAATTGCCTCCGCTTTCTCAGATAAAAGCTGTTGCGCCGCTGATTCCAGCTGCTGCTGGGCAAGTTTTCCAAGATCCCCTTCCGGCTGTTCCAGCACGATATCAGGCAATGCAAAATCATCCGCATCCAGTGTGATGACCGGCAGCAGAATCGACAAAAGGAAAAAAATCCGTACCGCAAACCGCATCATCCCGTTTTCCCGCTCCGGTGTCAGCATCAGGATCACCGCGCTGAGGACCATTGTCGCACACAGTGCCGCGGCAGTCAGTTTGAGCTGTTCCATCCTCTGCCTCCTAACTTCCCGCCAACAGCACCATTGCCAGTGCTCCCAGTATCATGACCACATAGCAGATCAGAACCGCCAGCATGATGGATATCGCAGCAGAACTGACCCGCATCACCTCTGCTGGACTGCTTTCCGACAGGGTATCCGCCGCTGCCGCTCCCAGATTCAACGCACCGGTAAGCAGTCCAAGATAGATGATCTGCGGTAAAAAGACGACTGCCAATACCAGTATCCCAAAAATTCCAATCGTACTTTTGACCAGTGTCAGGCAGCCGCTGACCGCCGACCAGGCGTCCCCGACCGCACTGCCGACGACCGGAACGGCTGAACTGAGCAGGAATTTTGCTGTTTTCAGCGTCACTCCATCCGATACGCCGCTGATACGGGTTTTGATCGTCAAAAGTGCAAGAAACACCGTCAGGCAGAGTGACAATATCCACAGTGCCAGACTGCGCACCGACCGGATTAAAGCTCCAGCATGAAGATCAGGTGCCGCGACACCCGCAAACGATAATCCCAGAAAGATCATCATCATCGGCACCACCATCCCATCCACCGCCGCCGAAAATATCTCGATTGCCGACAGCGTCGTCCCATACCATACAACTGACGATGCCGGTTTGCCGGCAGCCGCCGCCGACGCGGCAAACACCGGCAGGAAAGAAAGCATAAACGCTGATAATCCTTTCACCAGTGCCGCTGTACCGCGAACCGCACTGACTACCGTTTCTGCCAGCAATACCGCAAGGGTCAGCGTTGTGACCGAACGGCAGGCTGGGCTTCGGTTAAAGCTTCCAAGAAGTGAAGACAGCACCGTCACCCCAAGTGAACATGCCAGCAGGCGCAATGGCGCTGCACCCTTACTGCAAACCATCTCCCATCCTTTTTCAAGCAGTCCCGGTATCGTCAGTTCGTCCAGATCTTCCGGTTCAAAACCATCGGCAATCGAACCTTCCGCTTCAGGCGGCAGAAGGGAAAACAGCGAATAATAGCCGCTTTCCTCCAGCTGCTGTTCGATCATTTCGTCTGTTTCCCCTTCCGCATATCCAGCCATCGGGAAGGCCAGCAGTACAGCCAGCAAAAGGATAACCGCTGCCGCCAGTTTTCTAAACACCTGCGTTCCCTCCTTTTCTCATTCCATCAGCGACAGCGACAGTTCAAGCAGCTTGCGGTAAACCGGCAGGCAGCTTTCCAGTATCAGAACCTTTCCTGCCAGGCTGATCTGAGAAGCCGCCGAAACCTGTCCGGCTTCCCGGCATAAACTCTCGCCGATTTCGGAAAGCAGGCTGATTCCCAGACAGCGCAGCAGGATCTTGATGTATACCGTCTCGACACCTGCGTTTTCCGCCAATGACCCTATGGTTGAAAACACCGGTATCATCCGCAGTACCGTCCACCCGGTAAACAGTACCATACATCCGACCGAAAGCAGCATCGCATATTCCGGCTTCCAGTTTCTCAGCAGCAGCGTGATCACCGTCAGCACCACCGCTGCCGCAATCAGCGAACCAAACTGTTCCATTTGCCTGTCCTTTCTTTAAAACCGCCGTCAGTACAGCCCAAACAGTTGCTGGATCGTCCCAAACAGCCCGCTGATTTCCTTTACCAGCATCCCCAGCACCACAATCAGTCCCGCAAGCGTTGTCATCATCGCCTGTTCTTCGCGTCCCGAACGAATCAGTACCTGGGTCAGTACCGCAACGATGATCCCGATTGCGGCGATACGGAAAATCAGATCTACATCCATCTTTGCCGACCATTCCTTTCTTTTTGCCGTGTCCTTTCAGATGCAGAGCACCGCGCACAGCATCCCTGCCAGTGTCCCCAGCGCCATCATCAGCTTTCCCTTTCCCTGCGCCTCCTGACGGGCTGTCTGCTGCAGCCCGCGCAGTTGTTCGGCTGCAATCCGAACGGAAGCAGCCTGGCTCTGCGCGTCACCATGCCCAATTGTCTCTGCCAGGCGGCGGCAGATCGCCCGTTCCGGATACGGGCTGTCCGCGCCCAATCCGTTCCACGGGTCATCCGCCGGCAGCAGCCCTTCTTTCGTCAGCATCCCGGTAATAATACCGGTAGGCAGCCGCAGTGCCAGCAGCCCTTCCAGACGGACACACAGCCGGATCATCTTGTCCAGCCGTTCCACCCTTCGGGTCAGCTTTTCCGAAGCACGCATCCCCATCCCTGCTCCAAACAGGGTCAGGCAGATGCCGGCCGCCAGACGCACCGAGAGCATATCCATCCAGCAACTCCCCCATTTTTCCCAGTCCCGTCAGCAAAATGACCTTTTCAAATGCACCTTCCCGCAGCAATCTTGCCGTCCACCCGCGGCGCAACAGTTCCGCGATGCTCCCGGCATGGACAGTCGCAACCAGCGGTACACCGCCATATAACGATGCAGACACCGCTTCTGCTTCCCTTGGCGAAAGCTCGTCACAGATCATCAGCTGCGGCGACAGCGACCGTACTGCGATCATCATCGCTTCCGCCTTTGGGTATCCGGTCAGCAGATCGGCGCTGACCGCTCCGCTGGGAAGCGGCGTCAGTTCTCCGCGCTCGTCTAAAACAGCAAGCCGCATCCCACGCGCAAGCCTTCCAATCAGTGCACGCAAGATGGTGGTTTTCCCGCTCATTGGCGGTCCTGCAATCAGCAGTGAAGACGGGAACATCATCTGCTCAAGTATCTGGTCGGCTGCGTCCGGAATATGCCCGGGAAAACGGAAACTCAGCGCTGAAATTGTATGTACCGCCAGAATCTGCCCGTCTCCCATCGAGGCTGTTCCGGCAACACCCAGTCTTCCGCCGCCCGGCAGTGAAACATACCCTTTACAGATACTTTCCATCGCACTTTGCATCGAACGCCCGGTCGCACGGAAAAGCGTTTCTTCCAGCATCGCTTGTGTCGTAACCAGCCCGCCATCCGGTACAGCAAGCAGCCTGCCGTTCCCGGCAAGCCAGCCGGTCTCGCTGCCAATCCACTGCACAGGCTGTCCGGCACGCAGTCTCAGCTCATAAAGTGTTCTGTTTTCCGCACGCTCCGCCGCCAGCGATACCGAGGCAGGCAGACAGCTCCGGATAAATTCATCCAGCCGCATTTCTCACACGTCCTTTCGGTGACCTTTCTGTCCACATCATATGCCCGGGTTTGTCCGGTTAGAACCACGAAAAATTATCCCGTCCGGCAGCTATTTTACGGCAATAAAAAACAACAGACCGTGATAGCAAACCACAGTCTGTCATTTTTGCATTATTCTCGGTTCTATAACAAAAGTTGGGGTAAGCAGTCCGCCATTGCCGCACAATCTGCGACAAAAGTTTCCACTTCATTTCAGTGTCAAGTTGATTAAAGGTTTACCCCAACTATTGGCAAAGAGCCTTATTCTCTTTTTCATGATATTCGGTCAGGACCACGGCAGCTTTCCCGCAAACTGACCACGCAAAGAATGCGAGCCAAGCAGTCCGCCGCTGCTTTGAACCTCACGCCCCTGACCACGAATCAGGATTGCATCCTCTCCAATGACCAGCACATCGCTCCAGTCAATCAGCAGATCGGGCTCTCTTCCCAGCAGCCCAAAAAGCCGCGGACGTCCCCGGACTATCAGCGCCTGTACCTGGGCGGCACCAGGCTGATAATTTCCCGGCTGGGTCACATCCTGAATGTACGCTGCCTTGTATTCCAGCAGCAGTTCATCCGCACGCCCCAGGCACCGCCCGTCATCGATACACAGAATGTCCTTTTTAAACAGTCCGCCGCTATGCAGTTCCATCTCTCTCCCTCCCAGGGAAAGCATATGTAACAATATGGGAAAATATACCTCAAATAAGCGCGTCTCCCAGCCGCCGTATCACCGCATCGTCCGCAAAGGATACCGATTTTACTGTAAACACCTGCCCATTCAGATAGGAAAGTGCACAAGACTCCTGAAAATCAAAAATTAGCTTATAGGAACACAGCGCCTGACTCTCAAATCCCAAACCACGTTCCCGGCGGTTGTCGGAATACTTGCCGTCTCCAACCAGAGGACAGCCAATATAGGCCATATGGGCGCGAATCTGATGGGTACGGCCGGTTTTCAGTTCAATTTCCGCAAGCGCTATCTTTTTATAGCTTTTCAGTACCCGGTAACGGGTAACCATCGTCTTGCCGCCCGGAATGGTGTGGTCATAGACGATTGCCTTGTTTTCCCGCTCGTCTTTTCGCATAAAATGCCGCAGGGTCGCTTCCCTTGGCGACGGGACCCCTTTGAGCAGGCAGAGATAAAACTTGTGCAGCTGCCTGTCCCGGATACAGGCATTGAGCAGCCGGAGTGCCTCGGCGTTTTTTGCGACAATGACAATCCCCTCGGTGTTGCGGTCAATCCGGTTGCAGAGCGCAGGGGCAAAGGACGCTTCCTGCTCCGGATGATAATCACCCTTTTTGTATAGATAATGCAGCACCCGATTGATAAGCGTGTCGACTGATTCTCCCTCGTCCTCATGGACGATCAGCCCGGACGGCTTGTTGACCAGCAACAGGTTTTCATCCTCATACACCACCTGTATTTCAGGACGCGCCTGCATAAAAAGCCGCTGGGAATCCTGTACAAAAAACTCGTCGCTGATAAAAAAGGTCAGCCTGTCCCCAGGACAAAGGCGGGTACTGATTTCCGCCTTTTTGCCGTTCAGCTTGATGTGACGGGTACGCAAAAATTTATACATCAAAGTCTTCGGCAGTGCAGGAAGCGCTTTGAGCAGGAATTTGTCCAGCCGCTGTCCGGCGTCATTCGTGCCGATGGTCATTTCTCTCATATCTTAAAATCCTCCGGACTGAATTTCGGCAGCGGCGGCGCCGGCTTCGGCTTGCGGCGGAGCGGCGCGTACTGAAAATGCCGGCAGGAATAGGACATGGATACTACGCCCTTTTTGCGGCAGAAGACCATATCTTCTTCCTCTTCCGGTACGCCCCATTCACAGTAGGCGCAGGACGGTTCAATTTTCTTGCCAAACAGGGCCATTCCCCAGTCTCCCTTTCTGCGGCACGCCTCTTGCAGCAGATACATCTGCACTGGTTCACCGCGTAAAATCAAATGTATTATAACACACCTTCCGCCCACCTGGCAAGAGCATCAGACAGCAAACGACCAAAAATACCGAAGAAACAACATTTCCGCTCCCAATCGACGGAACCGCTGAACCAAAACTGCAAAATACCTCTCCTGCCGTCCATCCCGAAAACCCAAATATCCGGTCAGCTGCCAGCGTAATCAGCAGACTGACCGGCAGATGTACCAGCCGACTGATGAAAAACAGCCGCATTGATATTCCGCTTCCGCGCAGAAAACAAGCATTTTGCAGCCATACTGATACGCCGCCCAGCGAACAGCATCCGGCTACACATACCAGTGCTGCATCATACGGCAGCCCCTTCGCGGCACTGCATCCGACACTGACTTCCATTCCGGCAGTTATCCACCGCCCGATTCCACCGGGCAGCAGGTTCAGATAACTGTCCACTGCCGAAAATACAACGACAAATCCACAGATGATCCCCATTCCGCGCACCGCTGAAACGACCGCTCCGACAAACTGTCCGGGTTCTCCGCTCCGGTTTATGCTGCACTCATTTGATTCCCGCGGATAAAACCGGGATAGGATCACACCGGTCAACACGCCTGCCGCCAGCTGGCAGCCCCACAGTGACAGCCCGAGTTTTCCGCTGCCGAAAACATACCATCCTGCTCCTGCCATAAATGCAGGACTTGCACCATACGCGACTGTCAAAAGACGTCCGGCCTGCTGACTGTCCAGTTTTCCTTCCCGTTTCATCACCGCCGCCATTCTAGCGCCGATTGGATAACCGCCTATTACACCCAGAAGCAGAGCAGGTGCAGTCGCTTTCGGCAGTCGGTAAACAGACGCCAGCATCCCAAACGGCCGCATCAGGATATTTCCTGACCCCAATCCGGCAAACAGGTCACAGAAAATCATAAAAATAAACAGCGATGGAATGACCGTTTCCAGGCAAAGACTGATCCCGCGGCGTACCCCTTCTGCCGCTACTTCCGACCGTACCAGCAAAAGCGTTCCAACACCAAGTCCACATATAGCAATAAACCCGTTAATTTTTTCACGGTTCCTATCCAAAATCAATCCGTTCAACCTCCCCTCGCGCCAGCAGACGATTGTCCTGATAGGACAGGATTTCCAGTCCGCTTCCCCAGATGGTACAGGGAATTTTTCCCAGTTTGAACCGCAGATACCCTTCTCCGATATCCAGCACCGCGCTGCATCGTTCGGTATAGATCACGCCGTTTTCCCAAACCTGAAAGGGTGCAGCCATGCTGATTTTGAGTTCATCCCAAAACCCGTTTCTCTTTTTTGCCATCGTCCGCACCTCCCTTCCGATTTTTATCCCGCATCTGCATCCTGCCGCCTGACATTATATTCAGCCGCAGCCAGGCATATACTTAACCGCCGGCCGAAATTGTCGCATGGAATAGAAAGGTGTGAAGATGTATGAGCAAATTTAAACCCGGATGCCTGCTGATTCGGGTGGAAGGTGATACCACACGGTTTATCAACCGGTGCGCGGAAGAGGAAATTTCCGCTGAACGTTTTTGCAGTACCGATGGCGTACTGTTTGGCTACATCCCGCAAAAAGACTATAAAAGCGCCCAGTCTCTCGCGGAAGAAAATGGATGCGAACTCACGGTGCTGGAAAAAGACGGCGTTTCCTATACCTTGCAGCGATACAGGAGAAGACTGGGGCTGATCGTCTGGCCGGCTGTGCTGACTGCCGCGCTGCTGACATCCCAGTGCTTTGCCTGGGCAATGACGGTCAATGGGCTTTCAAAGATCGATGAACAGCTGGTCATTGCGGCGGCAGAGGATGCGGGTCTTAAAATCGGCAGTTTCCTGCCGTCAGTCGATATGCAAGCTGTCGCAAACCATATCCTGGAAACCATTCCGGGTGTCGGTTACTGTGCGGTAAACAAAATCGGTTCCCATGTCGAAATCGAAATCAATGAAGCCGCACAGATTCCGACTGTCCTCCCGACCGACCCGTGCGATATCATCGCCGCTGAAACAGGCACCATCGTCTACCTGGAAGTCTATAACGGTCAGAAAAGCGTCAAGACCGGTGAAACGGTCGGTAAGGGTCAGCAGATCGTGACCGGCATCACTGAGTCCGCCGACGGCAAAACCCGTTATGTCCATGCAAGCGCGCTGGTGCTGGCTGATGCGAAATTTACCCGTGAATTTACGCTGGAGATCCATCAGAAAGAACGGAAATATCTGGATGAAACCCAGGTTCGATGGAGCATTGAACTGTTTGGCAAGGCAATTCCCCTTTATCTGCCGGATGGAGTCAAAAACGCTGCCGGTCAGGCTGTCAGGCTGTTTGAAAAGGTGACGGGATTCCTGTTTTCTGGACCGGAAAAGGATGGACCGGCTGATGAAAAGCAGCCGGTCCTCTGGGAAGAAAGCAGTTCCCGTCAGCCGCTCTCCATTGGCGGCGTAAAGTTCCCGATCGGTCTGATCAAAACGGTTCGGGAAAGCTATACCGAATCGGATAAGACCTTTTCGGAGGAAGAAGCGCTTGCCGCCCTTGAACATGCCGCTGCCGCCTGGGAAGCGGAAAATCTGGCGGATGGTGAAATCCTTTCCAGAGAAGAAAATATGTCTGTCGATAACGGGATAGCCGTATTGCAAATTGAATATCTCTGCCGGATGGATATTGCTTCCCCCAAAAAAATCGAGGTGTCGTTTGAGGATACCGGCACAGAAGGGCAGCAGACCTGATTTTTATAAAATCGTTTGATATTCATCTTTCAATATCTCTCTTTATCGTCAAACTTGATGCTGGTATTACAAGAACAAACGAAAAATTTTGTGAAATGCGCATAGATACAAAATGCTTTTTTTATGGTATAATACTAGTAATTTAAAAAAGTGGCTGTTTTGCGGTCCTTTTTCGCAGTTTGCCTGACCAACCGGCAGAACTGCTGTAATACTTTTAGGAAAGGAATGATGATCGAACTTGGCTGAACAGCTGATCCCATTTCGCGATACCGATGAAATTTCCGTTTTCTGCGGCAGTTTCGATGAAAATCTCAATATTTTCATGAAATATTGCCCGGTGACCCTCAGCATCCGAGAGGATGGGCTGAAAATTGCCGGCGAGACTTCGGCAGTTGAAACCGCTGCCGGTGCCGCCGAAAATATCCTCTCTCTTATCCGTGCCGGTAAAATCCCCGATGAGGTCGCGATCCGTTATGCACTTGACGCCGCTGCCGGCGGTGAAGGTCAGGAAGCGATGAATCTCGCGGGTGACTGTATCTGCATTACCCAGAAAGGCAAGCCCGTTTCCCCAAAAACTGTTGGTCAGAAACGGTATATCAAAACCATTGAACGTAAAACCATTACCTTCGGCGTAGGTCCTGCCGGTACCGGCAAAACCTATCTCGCCGTCGCAATGGCAGTCAAAGCGTTCAAAGCCGGCGTCGTCAGTCGGATTATCCTGACCCGTCCGGCGGTTGAAGCCGGCGAAAAGCTGGGATTTTTGCCGGGTGACTTGCAGAATAAGGTCGATCCCTATCTCAGACCGCTGTATGACGCGCTGTTCGACTTTCTGGGCGCGGAAAACTTCCAGCGGCTGCATGAGCGCGGCAGCATAGAGGTGGCTCCGCTCGCGTATATGCGCGGACGGACGCTGGATGAATCGTTCATCATCCTGGATGAGGCACAGAATACCACCCGTGAACAGATGAAGATGTTCCTGACCCGTCTGGGATTCGGTTCCAAAGTTGTGGTCACCGGCGACGTTACCCAGATCGACCTGCCTGACGGCAAGGTCTCGGGTCTGATCGAGGCTACACGCGTACTGCGCAACGTCGACGATATCGGTATTGTGCGTTTCAGCGAAAAGGATGTCGTTCGTCATAAACTTGTACAGGACATCATCAAAGCATACGACCGTTATTACGAGGAGGGCAAATCCAAACGCCATGAATAAAGTAAAAGTTATTATTTCCAACCGCCAGAATGTTGTCAAAATCCCGACCGGTATCCGTCTTCTTGTCCGTCGCTGCTGCAATGCGGCTTTGAGACTTGAAAACTTTAACGAAGACGCTGAGATCTCGGTAACCTTCGTGGATAATGACGAAATCAGACTGCTCAATAAACAGCACCGCAACATCGATTCCGCTACCGATGTTCTGTCTTTTCCTCTGGGTGAAAACGGCGTATACGACCACAATGAGTCGGGCGCTGCCCTGCTGGGTGATATCGTTATCTCGATGCCCAAGGCTGTGGAACAGGCAGAACTGTATGGGCATACCCTCCAGCGTGAAGTCGGCTATCTGACCGCTCATTCGATGTTCCATCTGCTGGGTTATGACCATGTGAACGGCGGCGTTGAGGCTGTGCATATGCGTGAAAAGGAAGAAACGGTTATGACTATGCTGGGGTTGCCCAGAGGCGCCAGCTATGTAATGGATGATGAAGGAATCTGATAAACGGTTACCGTCCTTCTGCAAAAGCTTCCTGTACGCTGCGCGCGGGCTGAAAGTCTGTATATCCGAGCGAAACATGCGCTTTCATTTAAGTGCGGCGGTATTGGTGACCGCCTTTTCGCTTGTTTACCGGCTGGAACGGGCGCAGTTCGGGTTGCTTTTTTTTGCGATTGGACTGATGATTGCACTGGAAGCGGTCAATACCTCGATCGAATGGCTGACCGACCTGGTCTCGCCGGAATACCATCCGATTGCCGGAAAGGTAAAGGATATTGCTGCCGGTGCGGTAATGGTGGGCGCGCTGACCGCAGCCGCTATTGGATGTCTGCTTTTTTTACAGTTCCCCCGTCTGACCGACACTCTCCTGCTGATTGTGACCAGTTGGAGGCTGCCGGTTTTTGCGGTGCTTTTGGCCGGCGACGCCTGGTTTACCTTTTTTTACCGGCCAAAATGGTAATATAATAAATACAATATGACCGGCAGACTTTTATGTTAATTGTTACGAAAGGAATACTTTCATGAATCATACTGCAACTAAATCGGGCTTTGTCGCGATTGTCGGCAAGCCCAATGTCGGAAAATCTTCCCTGATGAATGCGCTGCTCGGAGAAAAGATCGCCATCGTCTCCTCCAAGCCGCAAACCACCCGTACCCGTATCCTGGGCGTATTGACGGAAGACAATACCCAGCTCTGCTTTCTGGATACGCCGGGTTTCCACAAACCCAAAACCAAACTGTCGGGACATATGAACAATGTCGTCAAAAACAGTATCGGTGAAGTGGATGTCGTCCTCTTTCTGGTGGAACCGATGGGCGCCATGAACGAACAGGAACTGGAACTGATCGAAAATTTCAAGGCACGCAGACTGCCGGTCATTCTGGTGGTCAACAAGATCGACCTGATCGATAAAGAACAGATTCTCCAGAGAATTGCCGAAGTGAGTGCAC
The DNA here is from genome assembly GCA_944385325.1 of uncultured Clostridia bacterium. Classification (GTDB taxonomy): domain Bacteria; phylum Bacillota; class Clostridia; order Oscillospirales; family Ruminococcaceae; genus Faecivivens. Next base: position 21,363 of record CALWWT010000246.1, read on the forward strand.
TCTTCCCGTTTACTGCCGTTGTACCAGTGTCGGTTACTGGCAATAATGGCGTGAGCCTTGTACTGGATGAACTGAAAAAAGCATGTCCCGAAGGACCTTTCTACTTCCCGGAAGATACCCTGACCGACCAGCCGGAAAGAACTATCGCGGCTGAAGTCATCCGGGAAAAGATCCTGCGCAATATGCGGGATGAAGTGCCACACGGAACAGCTGTCGTGATTGAAAAGATGCGGGAACGGGAAAATAACCCTGAGATTCTCGATATCGAAGCAACCATCTACTGCGAAAGAGACAGTCACAAAGGCATGATTATCGGCAAGGGCGGACAGATGCTGAAAAAAATCTCGACCGATGCCCGTACCGAACTGGAAGCCTTTTTGGATACCAGAATCAACCTCAAAACCTGGGTCAAGGTCCGCAACGACTGGCGCAATGATGAGCGTTCCATCCGTTCGGTTGGTCTCACTTATGATGATGGTGAATAAAAGAAGCTGTCTGGTGCGTATATTTTGACAGAATCTGCACATGATACTCCCAAGCAGGTTTTTTCCTGCGGTCAGGAGGATGTGCAAAATGGAATTCACACAAAAATCCATCGAACGACAGACGGATATGCCCTCAGGTCCCCAACCACCGGAACCCAAACGGCCTTCCGTCCCGCCCGATATCCCATTTGAAATCCCCGTTCCGTCGCCCGGAACCGATTCCCTGCCGGTCATCCGGTCATGGAACCGGTTCTGCCATTCCGGCAGCGTGGACGATTACCTGAATTTTAAGTCTATCGAAGGAGGCAGCGGCTTTGCATCTCAAAACTCATGGAATCGTTTTGGCGCAGACGCCGTTTGGTTCCCAGGACAAACTTCTGACCCTGCTCACTTCTGATCAGGGTCTTGTCACTGCCGTTGCCAAAAATCCCGGTCGCGGGAAATCAAAAATCAGCGCGGCTTGTGAAATGCTTGCTTACAGCGAGTTCTGCCTGTTTTCGGGCAGGATCCGCTACATAGTTGACAGTGCTGAACTGGAAAACAATTTCTTTTCTTTGCGCAGCAATCTGACCGGGCTGTCGCTGGCAGCTTATCTGGCGGAACTGACAAGGTTTGTCATGCCGCAGAAGGAAACCGCTGAGGAAACGCTGCGGCTGCTGCTGAATACCCTTTACCTGCTGCAAAAGGGCGAAAAAAG